>JBDTMP010000070.1:0-12056 GCA_039934215.1 Ginsengibacter sp. | reverse complement strand
CCTTGTCTTCTCACCGACACTATTTTTTCATTCATTTCTTTCTCCCCAATGATAAGCATTAAAGGAATTTTTGCCAACTCAGTATCTCTTATTTTTTTGCCAATCTTTTCGGCCCTGTCATCTATCTCAGCACGAATATCATTATTTTTTAATTCTGATAAAACATTTTTTGCATAAGGTAAAAATTTATCACTTATGGGCAAAACTTTTACCTGCACGGGTGTCAGCCACATCGGAAATTTGCCGGCGCAGTGTTCAGTAAGCACTGCAACAAATCTTTCCATGCTTCCAAAGGGCGCCCTGTGTATCATCACAGGCCTGTGTTTTGTATTGTCTTCCCCGATATAGGTCAAATCAAATCGCTCCGGCATATTGTAATCTATTTGGTTCGTTCCTAATTGCCATTTGCGCCCTATAGCATCACGAACCATGAAGTCAAGTTTAGGCCCGTAAAAAGCAGCCTCGCCATATTCGACCACTACGTTTTTCAATCCCTTTTCCTCCACTGCTTCCATAATGGCTTTTTCAGCTATATCCCAATTTTCATCGCTCCCAATATATTTGGATTTATCTTCCTGGTCTCTTAAAGAAATCTGTGCTGTGTATTCAGTGAAGCCAAGTGACTCAAAAACATACAAGACAAGGTCAATTACTTTTTTAAATTCATCCTTTACCTGGTGGGGCATGCAAAATAAATGTGCATCATCCTGTGTGAACCCTCTTACCCTTGTAAGGCCATGCAATTCACCCGACTGCTCGTAACGATATACGGTTCCAAACTCCGCGAAGCGAAGCGGCAGATCTTTATAACTTCTCGGGGCAGATTTATAAATTTCACAATGGAAGGGACAATTCATTGGCTTTAAAAAAAATTCCTCTCCCTCCACCGGTGTTTTTATCGGCTGAAAACTATCCTTTCCATATTTTTCATAATGACCGCTGGTAACAAATAAACTTTTTGAACCGATATGCGGGGTAATCACGGGAAGGTATCCGGATTCTACCTGCGCCTTCTGCAAAAATTGCTGAAGCCTTTCACGAAGCATCGTTCCCTTGGGTAACCACAGTGGTAAACCAGCGCCAACCTTGTCTGAAAATGTAAAGAGCTCCAGCTCTTTTCCTAATTTTCTATGATCGCGTTTTTTTGCTTCTTCTAAAAAAACGAGGTATTCATCAAGCTCTTTTTGATTGGGAAATGAAACGCCGTAAATACGCGTAAGCATTTTATTTTTTTCATCGCCTTTGTAGTAAGCTCCGGCAATATTGGTAAGTTTTATCGCTTTAATCGCTCCCGTAGATGGTATGTGTGGCCCACGACAAAGATCAGTGAAATTGCCCTGGGTATAGAAAGTAATACTGCCATCTTCAAGACCATTCAATAAATCCAATTTGTAATCATCTCCTTTTTGCTCAAAATATTTCAGAGCATCTTCTTTTGAAATTTCTTTTCTTACAAATAAATTATTTTGCCTGGCCAGCTCCTTCATTTTATTTTCCAGCTTCCCGAGGTCAGTTTCCGTAATTTGTTTGTCACCCAGATCCATATCATAATAAAATCCTTTTTCTATAGGAGGACCTACCCAGAATTTTACGCCGGGAAATGAATCTTCAACTGCCTCGGCCATAAGATGCGCTGAAGAATGCCAGAAAGTTGACTTCGCCTTTTCATCATCCCACGTGAGAAATTTGATTGAGGCATCATTGTTTATTGCACGCGACAGATCCCATACTTCACCATTTATTTCCGCGGCCAGAATTTTTCTTGCAAGCCCTTCACTTATTTTTTTCGCTATATCAAATGACGTTGACCCTTTATCATATTGCCTCACAGCACCGTCAGGAAAAGTAATATTCATAGTTTCATTCACCCCAATAAGTTTTATTCAGGATTTTTTTTGAGATGCAAATTTAACGAAGTATTAGACAAAGAAGCCATTCATTTGAATGATAAACTTTTAATTACTTATAAATTTGTATGAATGGCGGGGATGCCTGAATGGTTTGGCAAAGGGTGCGTTGCCTGGACGGATGTGATCATTCAAAAATTTATTTATCACGATGAAAATATTTTACTTTTTATTCTTCTTATTAATTTTTTCCGGAGTTAGCGCTCAAAATTTTAATGGCCAATGGAAAGGAGGTTTTAATGAAACGAGCTATGGCTTGTCGGGCCTCGGTGGCAGTGATATTGATTATGTTTTAGAACTGGATACCAGGGGTTCACACGTTTCAGGATATTCTTATACTTATTTCAGGGAAGGTCCTAAAAGATATTACACCATCTGTAAATTAAGTGGCACGCTCAACAGGGTTACCAACGAATTAACCGTAACGGAAATTGAAAGAACAAAATTTAATACACCACCAAATTTTCAAAATTGTTTTCAAACACACAAACTGCATTATGTACAGGATAGTGGAGATATAGAAACATTGAAAGGCACGTGGATGCCGGCTCCCAATCAAAGTGGAAATTGCGGCTATGGAACTACGCTTCTTTCCCGAAGGATTGTAAAAAAATTGCCAATGGGCATTACCCTGGCAGAGAAAAAGCCTGAGAAAAAATTTGAGAAAAAAACTATTCCAAAAAACCAGGTTGCTACAAACAAAAAAAATAATTCAACGCCAAAGGCTCCCTTAATTGAAAAAAGAAAGCCAGAAGTAAAAAATGAAGAAGCGGTAAAAGACGTGACGATATCCAAACCTGAAATGGAAAAACCTGCTATTTCCAGTACCCCCGTTACAGGTTTTAAATATCGCAGAAAAGATATAATAAAAACGATTCCCATTTCTAATGAAACTTTCAAAATCGATTTCTATGACAATGGAGAAATTGATGGAGATTCTGTTTCTGTATTTTATAATGGAAAAGTGGTTTTATCTCACCAACGGCTGAGCGAAAAACCCATCTCTCTAAAGCTCACACTCGATAATGACACCGAAGAAAATATAGTTACCATGTATGCGGAAAATTTAGGCACGATTCCTCCTAACACAGCACTGATGATCGTGACTGATGGAGACAAAAGATATGAAGTAAGAATAACCTCAGACACTGAAAAAAGCGGCAGCGTTGTTTTTGTTCATAAAAAGGAATAAGCGCCTCACCCCAACGCCTCTCCAAAAGGAGAGGGACAATAATAGTTAAAGCAGCATTGTACTTTATTCTTAGCTTCCCAACGTTTTAAAGTTTAAACCTGCACAACTTCCATGTTTTATAAGCCCACCACATAAGTATAAACTGCAACGGAAAAAGCCTTATCCATGCAACCCACTCCGGAAAACAAAAATCGGGAGATGCACATCCTTTTAATTGTATGAGATAAATATGTGCCGGAATAAAAGCTATAAGTAATAGGATGGTGAGGTACATTGCAAATTTCTTTGTTGGGGAGAATAGCATTAATAAAGAACAGCAAATTTCTAAAAATCCACTTGTATAATTAATGCATCCTTTAAATGGAAAGTAGGGTGGAATGATTGAAAGGTAATTTATCGGATGCCAAAAATGATTAATTCCCGCGCCCAAATAAAACAGGCAGAAAATTGCGAGGTTAATTTTTTTAATCTTCCATTTTCCCATTTGCCTGTTATTCATTTGTAAAATAATGCTGCCCAAAGCCTCACCCCAACACCTCTCCAGGGAGAGGGATAATGTCTTTATACTTATCCCTTTCGATAATTCTTTCAAATAAGTTAAGCCATATTACACTTTGAGATTCATGACCTAGGTTTCCCTTTTGCGGACATGGGGCTTCTAAAATTTAAAGTTCCACGTTATCGAAGGAATTATTGGAAATAATGAAACCTGTTTTGCCTGAACTTCTAAAGTACCGTTATATGGATTTCCGCTTTGGTCGAAGTAAATAAAATATGGATTCTTCCTGCTATATATGTTATAAACACTAAACACCCATTCGCTTTTAAGTTTTCTTTCCGGATGTTTTTTAGGGCTGTAAGTCGCCGCTAAATCAAGCCTGTGGTACGATGGCAATCTGTATTCATTAATTCGGCTATACTGCTGCGTTAGTACACCCTCATATATATAAAACCGCTGAGGCAAAGTCGCCGCATTTCCCGATCCAAAAATAAATGTACCTGATAATTTCCATTTGCGGGATAGCTCGTAAATTCCTACCAGCGAAATATCATGACGCCTGTCATATTTCGCAGGGTATTGCCCGCCCGAATTTAATTTTGGAAATTTTCTAAATGTCCAGCTCAATGTATAACCTATCCAGCCGGTTAATCTGCCCTTTGTCTTATTAATAAAAAGCTCCGTGCCATAACTTTTTGCCCTGCCAAATGTAAAAAAGTTTTCAGTGTCTTCGAGTGTTGCAGGGGTGTAGCCTTCTTCATATTCTATTTGGTTTTGCAAATCTTTATAATAAACTTCTAACGACGTTTCATAGGTATTATCATTAAAATTTTTAAACAATCCCAAAGCATAAAGCCAGCTTTGCTGTGGCTTTACTTTAATTGTGCTTGGCACCCAAATATCTGTAGGTAATGTTGTACCGGCATTACTCACGAGATGGATGTATTGAACGTTTCTTGTAACGGCAGCTTTTATTGAAGTAGCATCATTGAGCGCATAGCGAATTGTAAAACGTGGTTCAAATCCAAAGTATGTTTTTACGGATTCTCCTTTTTTATAAACTATACTGTCGAGCCTGTTGCCGTTAACATCGGTCGTGTAACTTTTGTACTTCCCTATCTGCTGAAAGGCGCTTTCGCGGATACCTGCATTAATTTTTATTTTATCACTTATATCCCAGTCGTCCTGTACATAAACCGCGCCTTCATGTGAATATTTTTGCTGGGCATTGTTGGGCATGAACTCAACGCTATCCTGTTTTCCTGTGAGCACTGAGGGAGTAAATGTATGGTAAGTATAGAGCGCCCCAAATTTTACTTTGTGATTCGTAAAAGGATACAAATCAAAATCCTGCTTTACATTCCAGTCCTTTATTCCGGATTTCAGATTGATCTCAAAATTATTTTGGTTAGCGCCAAAGTTGAAATTGTAATCGTTATAAACTAAAGTTGTATTTGAGAACAAGCGATTGGTAAATACATGGTTCCATCGAAAAGTTCCTGTAGAATTGCCCCATGGAATGTGCACATTTAGTGATTGCTTCCCATTAACGAAATCAAATTTATCCTTACCAAAATAACCACTTAAATAAATGCGGTCTCTCTCAGAAAATTTATAATTTATTTTGGCATTTAGATCGTAAAAATAATATCCCGACCCACTGAATGAATTTGTCTTTTTTATAAAAGGCTTTACAAGTGCATCCACATAAGTTCTTCTTGCCGAAATAATAAATGAAGCTTTATTTTTTTTCACCGGCCCCTGTATGGAAAGGCGGGATGCAATTAATCCGATGCCTCCATCTACCTGGAAATTTTTATCGTTGCCTTCTTTCATGGCAATATCCAACACACTGGATAACCTTCCTCCATATTGCGCCGGCATTCCTCCTTTGATTAGCGAAGTATTTTTAATGGCATCGCCGTTAAAAATGGAAAAGAATCCAAACAGGTGCCCGGTGTTATAAACCACTGCGTCATCAAGTAAAATCAAATTCTGATCAGGACCTCCTCCCCTAACATATAGGCCAGAACTGCCTTCACCTGCGCTCTGCACGCCGGGCAAAAGCTGTATTGCTTTGAGCACATCAACTTCCCCAAGAAAAGCTGGAATAGATTTAATTTGATTTATTGAAAGATCGAGTTTACCCATCTGGGCGTTCTTAACATTGGCATCTCGTTTTTTGGAGGAAATAATAACGGCCTGCTCGGTCGTAATTTTTGGAGGCATTTCGAAATTGAATTGCACATCGCCACTAAGATCAATTTTTTTTACCTGGGAAATATATCCCACATTGGAACAAACAAATGTATAAGTGCCGGCATTAAGTGAAATTGAAAAAAAACCGTATGAATTTGAAGTAATTCCTTTTGACAAACCGGCGACAGAAATAGTAGAGCCTATCAAAGTTTCGCCGGAAATAGAATCTTTTACGTAACCACTTAATGTATATCTATTTTGAGAACATACAATAAACGGGATTAAAAAAAAGGTAACGGATAATAACTTTTTCACTGGTACATTTCTAAACGCCTACTTAAGTGTGTCTTTTGTTTCCCCACAATTAAGCATAGACGATTTAAATTCAGGATGATTTTTTCCGAGATAAGGGTTTATAATTTCCTTTGTGGTACTAAGCCAGTTTCCTTCTTTGTCCTCGCCAAAAGCCATAGGGCAATTTTGCCAATATAACTTCTCGCCTTCATAACCGATAGTTTTTAAAAATGGATAAAGATTTTCCGATACCATTCTAAAATCCTGCCGCATTTCTGTTATATTATTTTCCTGGAGCATGGCTCCGGCATTTGCTTTAATGTCGCTTATTTCCTGCCGGGCTGCAATTAAAATCTGGGGATCTTCTTTTTCAAGGTCAGTAAATTTTACACTGTCGATAGCACTTATGAAATTCTGCCCTTCACTTTTAACCTTAAAAGTATCAGCCTCTACGAATGCATCTTTCATCGCCATATAAGCGCCAATAGCATCCGAAATACTTTGGTTAAACTCAGGAGTGTGTTTACTTAATTTTATAGATTCCTGTTTTGGTTCCGTTACCGTTTTTTCAGTTTTAAAAAATAGCCACCAAGCTCCTAATAAGATCACTGCTAAAAAAATAATTGCTAATAAACTTTTCATCCTTTTCTTTTTGCCTCAAAGTTAGAGAATTGAAAATTGAAAATTGAAAATGAAAGCAATTGCCGGATACTAATACTATTTACCTGATAACTGTTACCTGCTACTTTTATTTGGCAGTTAGTTTTTGTTGACTGAATTTCGGGGCAATTTATATGAACATTTCATTTGAGGATACCGCAAACGCATTTGAATACAAATCTGACAGCGAGCTTAAAAAAGCAAAGTTTCTTTTTGAATCAATGGCTATAGATTGGCTCGTAAAACTCGGGACTAAATTAACTCCATGGATAATCAAATCAGGATTGCCGGTAAAGGGGCTTATAAGAAAAACAATCTTTAGCCAGTTTGTTGGGGGCGAAACTCTTGGCGAAACTTCAAAAGTTGTTGATAAACTCAGCAAATTTAATGTGAAGGTAATTCTCGATTATGGCGTTGAAGGAAAGGAGGGCGAAGAAAACTTTGACCAGGCTGCGGGCAATTTTATTAAGGTAATTGAATATGCCGCCTCTCAACCGAACATCCCCTTTATAAGCGTAAAGCTTACAGGCTTTGCCAGATTTGAATTATTACAAAAATTAGACAGCGCGGCAGACTATAATGATACAATAAACGGCATTGTTGCAACGGGCATTTTAACCAGTGATGAAAAACTGGAATGGCAAAAAGTGGAATCAAGGTTGGAAAGAATTTGCGAAGCTGCAAAAATTAGCAATACCGGTGTTTTGATCGATGCTGAAGAAAGCTGGATACAAGATCCGGTAGATGCGCTTACAGTGAAAATGATGAAGAAGTTTAATGCGCAAAAAGCTATTGTTTATAATACGGTACAATTATATCGCCACGACCGGCTCCAATTTTTGAAAGACAGCTTCAGTGTTTCCGTAAATAATAATTTTACGGCGGGTTTTAAAATGGTGCGGGGCGCTTATATGGAAAAAGAGCGCAGGCGTGCATCAGAACTAAATTATGTATCTCCTATACAGCCTGATAAGCGAAAGACTGACGAAGATTATAATGCTGCGCTTACATTTTGCATTGAACGTTTAGACGAGCTTTATGCTATTGTAGCCACCCATAATGAATACAGTAATTTATACGCAGTAGAAAGTATGCAGAAATTGCAACTAACATTAGATCATCCTCACATTCATTTTTCGCAGCTATATGGAATGAGCGATAACATAACATTTAATCTTGCGAAAGCAGGTTGTTCCGTAAGTAAATATCTTCCGTTCGGCCCAATCAAAGACGTGATACCTTATTTAATGCGAAGAGCCGAGGAAAATTCTTCGGTAAGCGGCCAGACAGGGCGTGAACTTGCGTTAATAAAAAAAGAAATAGAGCGAAGGTCGAAATAGCCGCCAACCCGTAAAAAAATAAAACTTTTTTTGCCTCATTGCATTTTTATAACCTGGTTTTCTACCAATGCAAAAACGTTATCTGTCTTTTTGGGAACAAGTTTGTGAAGACCGGTGAAGATGCTGAAAGCCGGCAGCACTGCATACTTTGGAGCAAAATAAAAACAGGGCAATTTGAAAGATTGCTTACCGACACCATTGACTCTTATACCCGGATGTATGTGTCCGGAAAAAGTAAACATATCCCGGGTATCGTCTTCACAAACCGAAGCGATATCATGCGTGAAGCAAAAATTTTTTATAGATAATTTTTGCTTAGCAACTTTTATATTAGCCTCTTCATAAAATTTATTGGCAAGCACATCATGATTGCCTTTTATAAGATGAAAGACAACTTTTGGTATATCATTCCTCCACTTTAGAAAAAAATCAATTTCTTTATTGGCGTGACTATGAAACATGTCACCTACAACAAGTAATACAGATGGCTTGAAAAATTGAATCTGTGTAAACAGTCTTTGCAGGTCTTCTTTAAAAATGTTTTGAGGAACGCCAATTCCTTCTTTCCGGAAATGTCCTGTCTTGCCAAAATGCAGATCAGAAAGTATCAAAGCCTTTTCTTCTTCCCAAAAAATACAACGGGCGGGAGAAAGCCAAAGAGTTTGTTTTTGGAGAATAAATCTTTGAGGAGAAAACAATTTTTTTAAGGCGAAGATAATTTTTTATTACACGAGTTCTAATATCCGAATTCTATAAAACTAATTACACGAAAGGAAAATAAGCTGGTTCTTAAGTATGTAATTCGTGTTATTAGTGCACCAAATTCGTGTTATTATTTCTCCAATTGCATTTGCATTCTCTTCACCCTGTCTTCCAGTTTTTCTGAAGTAAGATTTTCTCTCATGCTGTCAACCTTGATTGGAAAACAAAACGGTGTAAGCCTGTTTGGAAAAGTAATAACAATTTTACTTTTTTGAATTCTCTCCAGCATATTGCGTAACCTTTCTTCTTCCATTTGCTGTTCCATCACTTCATTATACGATTGCCTTAATAATAAATTGTTTGGTTCATATTCTGAAAATACATTGAAAAGAAGTGACGCAGACGATTGCAGGTGTCTTGCCTTTTTTTGTTCACCGGGAAAGCCCTGGAAAATTAGTCCGCCAATCACTGCAATGTCTCTGAACTTTCTCTTTGCCATCTCTACGCTATTTAAACTTCGCTGGATATCATTCAGCAGATTATCAGGAGAAAATAATTCATAAGAATTAGTGTCATCTAACGGAATTGGTTGATCGCTTAGTAATTCAAAACCATAATCGTTCATAGCAAGTGAAAAAGTAATCGGTGTAATCCTGCTTATCCTGTACGCTAAAATGGCCGCCATTGCTTCGTGTACGAGCCGGCCTTCAAAAGGAAATACAAAAAGATGAAATCCATCTTTTGTTTCTATCTGTTCAATCAGCAATTCATTTTGTTTTGGAATATGCGACAGGTATTCCTGTAATTCAAACAAAGGTTGCAATGCAATAATCTCCTGGTCCAGCCCTTTTTTATTCTTTGTGTGGAGCGTAATTCCTGCCTCGTCGAACTTTTTTCTTAGCATACTTCCGAGGTTCGCCGACAATGGCATGCGTCCTCCCTGCCAGCTTGGAATGATCGATTTCTTTGAATTTGATTTTCTCACTAATGCTGTCATTTCCTTTATCATTGCAAACTCAACTGTTCTTCCAGCCAATGTAAAAACATCGCCCGGCTGGAGCCTTGCGATGAACCATTCTTCTATAACCCCAATAAATCCGCCAGTTATAAATTTCACCTTCATCATCGGGTCGCTTACAATAGTTCCGATATGCATACGATGGCGCATGGCTATTCTCCTGCTATTTATTTTATATAAACCGTCGATGATCTCAATTTTTTTATAATCATCATATTGCTGCAATGCAACACCGCCAGCCGTGGTAAATTGTAAAATCTGCAGCCATTCATCTTCGGTGATATCTTTATAACAATAAGTGCTTTTAATTTCCTTAAAAATTTGTTCAGGATAAAAGCCATCAGATATCGCCAGCGTGCTTAAATACTGTATCAAAACATCGAAGCATAAAATTCTTGGCTCCCGGCTTTCTATCAATTTTATTTCAGTGGCTTCTTTCAACGCAGCGGCTTCTATCAATTCAAGAGAATGTGTAGGGAGAAAATAAATTTTACTTACTTCTCCGGGCCTGTGGCCACTTCTTCCTGCTCTTTGTAAAAATCTTGCTACGCCTTTCGGTGAACCCACCTGTATAACGGTCTCGACTGGCCGAAAATCAACTCCAAGATCAAGGCTTGCGGTGCAAACAACTGCTTTCAATTTTCCAGTATGCAAATTTTCTTCAACCCAAAATCTTAGCTCCTGTTCAACACTGCCGTGATGCAGGGCAATAGCGCCGGCAAGTTTCGGGCAGGCCGTCAGCAGCGCCTGGTACCACATTTCGCTCATGCCACGTGTATTGATAAAAATAAGCGTGGTCGTACTCTGCATTATTATCGGGATCACCTTGTCAACCAGCTTAATCCCCAGATGCCCGGCCCATGGAAATTTTTCAATTTCATCAGGAAAGACAGATTCAATTTGAATTGGCTTATCGATTTTTGCAGTTACAGTTTCATGTAACCTTACCCCCGGCCCCTCTCCAAAGGAGAGGGGAGAAAGTAAAACTTCTTTTGCCTGTTGAAGGTTACCTATGGTTGCCGATATACCCCATAGTGACAATTGGCAATTCGCAATATGTAATTGACAATTGATTATTCTTGAAATAGCCAACTCAACTTGTACACCTCTTTTTGAACCAATCAATTCATGCCATTCGTCAACGGCAATAATTTTTAATGATTTAAAAACTTCAGGATAATCTTTTTGCGCTAATAAAAGATGAAGACTTTCAGGAGTTATTATAAGTATTTCAGGCATTTGTCTTTTTTGTTTTTGCCTGTCGCCAATGCTGGTATCGCCATTGCGGATACCAACCTTCCAGTTCATTCCCAATTCAACAATTACTTCTTCCATCGCCCTGCCGATATCTTTTGCAAGTGCACGCAACGGGGTTATCCATAGAAGTTGTAAACCATTTTTTGTTTTTGATTTATAATTGTTGGGATGCTCGTTTATAAAATCAATTACTGCTCCAAGAAAAACGGAAAATGTTTTTCCGCAACCGGTAGGCGCGTTTACCAAACCCGATTTTTTATCTATGATATGCTGCCATGTTTCTTCCTGGAAAGCAAATGGAGAATAGCCTTTTGACGAGAGCCATTGCTGAATAACGTTGTATCCTTTTGTGTCAAACAGTTTCATTATTGTTTGATAAAAAGGTTTGTATTTTCTGTTTTAGGAGGGGCAGATTTTTTACACAGATTTTGTAAATTATCTGGTAATCCAATAGTTCATATTCGTGAGAAACAATATTTCTGAAATCAATAATTGGTAGTGGATCAATGTGTAAGTGAACCTGAAAAAAGTCTTTGTCGGCTTTTAAGATTTTATTCGCATTCTCTCCTATGGTTTGTAACCGTGCATTAATTGAATCTAAAATTGTATTGCTATCATCATCCTTAATAAAATCATCAGCATTTTGAATTTTTTCCATCCTTTTCTCTATGATCTTAAGTGCATTAAGAATTAACCCTAACCTGTAATTTACTTTAGACATAAATCAGGTCGTTTTCAATCGCTGATAGAAACTTTTTTGAAAGATGCGGTCCTTTTCGTGTCAATTGAATTTTTTTTCCTGGAAATTTTTTTTCAAGGAAAGCGTATGTTTTATAAAGATAATCGTAGTCTATTTCTTTTAATTCAATTAAAAAATCAATATCACTATCTTCTCTTTGAGAGTTATTTGCATAGGAACCAAAGAGCGCTAAGTTGGAAACCCCCATTTCTTTTTGCAACAGGTGTTTATCCTTTTTTAATGAAGCAA
>JBDTMP010000069.1:0-19725 GCA_039934215.1 Ginsengibacter sp. | reverse complement strand
AATCAAGATATTCATCAACCATTTCAGACATACTTGTGCCTGACTTTTTGCACTGACGCACATAGCCAAATCCTATCTCAGGATCACTAAAATAAAAATAGTAATGTAAACACTTGCCCTGATCACTTTTTAAATAATTTTTATGTGATACTTTATCATGCCATGGCTTATAAGTTTGACAAGTTTCCCGCCGATAAGACATAAATCAATCCCTGCTTTTTTCCATCAAAATGTTTTTTCGCTATATCTTCCTTTCTGGCTTTGTGGCTTTTTATAAACTCTGTAGTAAGCCCATCAGCCGCAGCTAATTGTTCGGCGTTCGCTTTTATTTTTTCACGTAAAGGTTCCGCAAATTTTGCATAGTCAAATACACGAACGCCTTTCGAAAACAGGTAGCGGGTCATCCCCTCAGGGTAACAAACAGTAGGAAGGGTACCTTTTACAAGTATTCTATCATAACAACCTAATTTCCCTGCAATTTTTTCAGCATATCTTTCAGTTAGCAGTTCCATATTACCTTTTTTAGAAAGCTACGACTTTTTACCTTTTTGGTTCTGGCTTGTCCAGGTTAGGGTTAGGAATATTGTTCCCCAGGGGATAGGGGTGTATTTATCCTGCCGCTCTTATAATATCCGCAAAAACACCAGACGCCGTTACCTCTGCTCCTGCCCCGGCGCCTTTCACAACAAGAGGCTGTTCGGTATAACGATTGGTGTAAAAAAGCACCGCGTTATCCTTTCCGTATAAATGATAAAAATCGTGTTGCGGATTGATATGTTGCAAGCCTACAGAAGCTTTACTATCACCAGAAGAAGAAGAACTATTGTAAGACGCAACGAATTTAAGCTTGTGATTCTTGGCCTCTGCTTCGTTATAAATTTCTCTGAAATGTGCTTCATGTTTTTCCATTTCATTATAAAAATTTTCAACATCACCCTGCATACAACTTTCGGGCATAAAAGAATTATTGGAGATATCTTCCATTTCAAGATTTTCACCGGTCTCCCTCGCAAGAATCATGATCTTGCGCATTACATCAACACCGCTTAAATCAAGTCTTGGATCGGGCTCGGTATAACCTTCGTCCTGCGCCTGTTTCACAACTTTTGCAAAACTTTTTTCACCATTGTAATTATTAAAAACAAAATTAAGCGTTCCGCTAAGTACGGCTTCAATCCGGTTTACTTTATCGCCGCTGCGAAGCAAATCATTCAACGTCCCTATTACAGGCAATCCTGCTCCTACATTAGTCTCAAAAAGAAAAACCACATTAAATTCCCGCGCAAGATCTTTTAGTTTTTTATAATATTCATAAGAAGAAGAGCAGGCAATTTTATTACATGCAACTACGGAGATGCTCTTTTGTAAAAAATATGGATACGTTTCAGCGACATCATCATTAGCCGTCACATCTATAAAAACTGAATTTCTCAAGTTCTTCTTTTTGATGATGCTTACCAGGTCCGTCATGTTCATAGCTTCTGCCCCCTGCAGCAATTCCCTCCATTTTGAAAGATCGATACCCTCATCATTAAACAACATTTTACGGCTGTTGGCGATGCCTGAAATTCTTACCTGGAGGCGAAGATGATCCTGCAAATAGTGTTGCTGCTGTTGTAATTGAGCGAGTAATTTACTTCCTACGTTTCCCGTTCCGCTAATGAAAAGATTCACTTGCTTATAGGTCGTTTCAAAAAATTCTTCATGCAAAACATTAATCGCCTTTTTTACATCTTGCGTAGCAATCACAGCGGAAATATTTCTTTCAGAAGATCCTTGTGCAATCGCCCTTACATTCACACCGTTCCTGCCAAGTACGCCAAACATTTTACCACTTATGCCCGGGTGGCTTTTCATGTTATCGCCAACCAAAGCCACAATTGAAAGGTCTTTTTCTAAAATTAATTTCTCTACTTTTTTTGTTTCAATCTCTTGCTCAAAAGCATTGTCGATCACCTCCTTGGCCCTTGAGGCGTTTATCTCTTCTATTCCTACGCAAATGGAATGCTCAGAGGAGCTTTGCGTAATAAGAATCACATTGATTTTTTCGTCTGATAATGCTTCGAACAATCTTTTTGAAAAGCCGGGGATACCAATCATTCCACTGCCTTCAAGACTCAGAAGCGCCAGGTTCCCGATGCTCGAAATGCCACGTATCGTGTTACCATTTTTATCAATATCAGTATGTATTAGTGTTCCTCCATCGCCGGGAGAAAATGTATTTTTTATGCTTACCGGAATTCCCTTGTTCATTACGGGCTGTATGGTTGGCGGATATATAACCTTTGCTCCAAAATGTGAAAGTTCCATAGCCTCCTGGTAAGAAAGCTCACGGATGATCTTTGCATTGCTCACTAACCTTGGATCTGCTGTCATCATTCCGGAAACATCTGTCCATATTTCAACGATAGATGCATTTACTGCCGCTCCTATTATGGCCGCCGTATAATCGGAACCACCTCTCCCCAGCGTAGTTGTATTACCATTTTTATCTGATGCTATAAAACCTGGAACGATACAAATATTGGCTTCAACCCCGCTGAAAAATTTATTTATATTTTCATTAGTGGGTGCAAAATTTACATTAGCGGATCCGAATTGTGAATTGGTGATAATGAGTTCCCTGGCATCTTTCCATACATTATTTATTCCTATTGATTTTAATTTCGCGGCAAAGATTTGCGAGGATAATAATTCACCATAACTGATGATAATATCTTTGGTGCGCATGGAAAGCTCTCTTAATAAAAAGGCGCCATTACAAATATCTTCAATCTCGTTACAGCGTTTTTTCACCATGCTCAATACACTGCTCTGCTTGTCCAATGGAATCAATTCTCTTACCGTACAAAGATGACGGTGTTCAATGGACTGCAGTTTTTCCTTATAAGAAACATCACCCCGGGATGCAAGTGATGCAGCCTCCAGGAGGTCATCTGTTGCACCGCCGAAAGCTGATAGAACGATGACGGTTTTACTATCTTTTTCAACAGATTGCTGAAGAATGCTGATAACGCTTGTAATATTATTAGCATTCGCTACCGAACTCCCTCCGAATTTTAATACCTGCATAGAAAATAATTGAAAAAATTTTTTGAATTCATAATGTATAAAAATATTTTGGCAAAAGCGAGAAGCCCAAAAGCTGTATGGAAATGTTTAACCCTTGCGGGTAGTTATAATCGAAGTGAAAGTAGTAAAAACTACACTTGAATGAGTACACGAAGTGATATGATTGTGTTTATTTTTCACGATAGGATTCGAAAATAAGGTAATTGATTGTAAAGAGAAAATTTAAACGAAATTTTTGAAGTATTTTCATGGCTGCGATTGCTGCATTTTTTAATTTTTAATTTTTTAATAATGGATAACCTGGCGTCTCGCGGATTGCAGCATTTCAAGAATTATGTAGGTATAAAATTTCAATTATATAATAGTCTTTTTACGTCATTGCCTTTTCACCGCATTGAAAAAACAGGGATACTTTTATCGCTGTTTGTAAATATTTGCGAAGAGGGTTACAAAAGGAAATTAAGCCCTACGGAAATAATCGAGGAATTTTTTCAAAAACATACATCTTTCACCTCCCGCAATGAAAGGCTTGACCTGCTTTTTCGATTCACACAATTTGTAGAAAGACAGGTTGTTTTATTTGATGCGCTTGAAGACGCAGCTTTCTTACATGTTCATGATACAGGTGGCGCAGGTACGCTAAAACAACTTGAGCTTGAAGTATTTCAAAATAATAAATTAGAAGCGCTCGCAAAAAAGCTGGAAGACTTTTCCATTGAATTGGTACTTACAGCACACCCCACACAATTCTATCCCGGCTCGGTGCTGGGCATTATAAATGATCTTTCAAAATCGCTTAAGGAAAATAATGCTTCTCAAATAAATATGTATTTGCAGCAACTCGGCAAAACACCTTTCTTTAAAAAGGAAAAGCCTTCTCCTTACGATGAAGCCTTGAGCCTGCTGTGGTACCTGGAAAATGTTTTTTTTGCAGCAGCCGGACGAATATTGTCTTTCTTAAAAACCCAGTTTCCTGATGCCGTGCACCCGAACAATCCCATTATCAAGATGGGCTTCTGGCCCGGCGGAGACAGGGATGGCAACCCGTTTGTAACGACTGAAACCACTTTAAAGGTCGCGGATGCCCTGAGAGGCGGTATTATTAAATGCTACTATCTTGAAATAAGAAGGTTGCGGCGCAGACTTACATTTAAAAAAGTAGACGTATTACTTGCCGATCTCGAAAAACAATTATACAATAACATCTTTATACCGGGCAACCGTACCCGTTTATCAAAGGAAGATATTCTTAGTGTATTAAACACGATACGGGAAACTCTTGTTTACCAGCACAATGGCCTGTTTGTTTACCTCGTTGATAATCTGATAAACAAAATTCATGTTTTTGGGTTACACTTCGCATCTCTTGACATAAGGCAGGATAGTTCAATACTTTTAAAAGTATTTGATGCATTGGTTTCGGCGGGCGACGTCCTTCCTGCCGATTATTCCAGTTTATCAGAAGAAAAAAAGATTGAATTTCTTACCAGTAATAGTGAAGTGCTTGCTGAAAAAGATTATGAAGATCCCATCATTAACGATACACTTGAGAGTATAAAAGCAATTAAATTAATACAGGAATATAATGGAGAGCCCGGCTGCAACAGGTACATCATAAGCCATAACGGCAGCGCATTGAATGTACTGGAAGTATATGGGCTTTTTATTTTATGCGGATGGAAAAAAGAAGAATTAAATGTAGATATTGTTCCGCTTATTGAGACCATTGATGACTTAAAAAATGCTGCTAAAATCGTAAAAACTTTATATGAAAATGCAGAATATAGAAACCATTTAAAAAGAAGAAATAATCGACAGACTATTATGCTCGGTTTTTCCGACGGTACAAAAGATGGTGGTTATTTAATGGGTAACTGGAGTATTTATAAAACAAAAGAAGAACTTACTGCCGCATCAAAAGAATATGATATCGATGTGATTTTTTTCGATGGCCGCGGCGGACCGCCGGCAAGAGGGGGTGGTAAAACTCATAAATTTTATGCATCTATGGGTAAAAATATTTCTAATAAGGAAATACAATTGACGATCCAGGGGCAAACAGTAAGTTCCAATTTTGGAACCATCGATTCAGCTCAATATAATATAGAACAATTAATACACGCCGGTATTACTAATGATCTTTTCTCTAACAGGCATATTACACTCCAGAAAGATGAAGAAGCATTGTTGCAACAACTGGCCGATGAAAGTTTTGATGCTTATGTTGCCCTAAAAAATCACCCGGATTTTGTTGACTATCTAACACAAATAAGCCCTTTACAATTTTACGGTAAAACTAATATCGGCAGCCGGCCTTCGAAACGTGGCGATTCAAATAAAATAAACCTGGAAGACTTGCGAGCTATTCCTTTCGTAGGTGCATGGAGCCAGCTTAAACAAAATGTAACGGGATATTATGGTGTAGGAGCCGCTTTACAAAAGCTGGATAATGAAGGAAAATTTAACCAGCTAAAAACCTTGTACAAGAATTCATTGTTTTTTAAAACGCTTATTGACAATTGCGAAATGGCGATGAAAAAATGTTTCTTCCCTCTCACTGAATATTTATCCAAAGATGAAAAATATAGCGAGATATGGAATATGATCTATAAGGAATATTTAGATACGGAAAAATTTCTTTTTAGGCTTACCGGAAAAAATGAATTGATGGCCGAATATGCAGTCGAACAAATATCCATAAGCATGAGGGAAAAAATCGTGTTACCATTGGTTACCATACAACAATTTGCAATTGCAAGTATCCGTGAAATGAAAAAGGAACCTGTATCAAATGATATAAAAGACACTTATGAAAAACTGGCTATGCGCTGTTCCTTTGGAATAATTAACGCAGGAAGAAATTCTGCGTAAGATATCCGGAAAAAGAATATTATTATTTAAACTTTCTACACGATCAGAGCCACTTCTTCTTTTTAAACCATAAATAAATTACAAGGGTAACAAATACCATAAACACGAGCACCGCGGGATAGCCCCATCTCCTCGAAAGCTCTGGCATAAATCTAAAATTCATTCCATAGATGCCTACAATAAAAGTAAGCGGCATAAAAAAAACTGAAAAAATCGTAAGTATCCGCATTACTTCATTAGTACGCCTGGCTGACAAAGACATACTCAGCGTCATCAGGTTATTCACGTCATCCAGTACTTGATTATACAGTGTGAGCATTTTGAGGTATTGATCACGCATATCCTGCACAGCCGATTGTTCAGTTTTTTTAGGATGCTGGTGATTTATCGGTTCTGCAAGCAACAAAAGTATTTTGTGTGAAACAGAAGCCTGGTGCTTGATTAAGTATAAAGCCTGCACCTGGTCATTACTGTTTTTTCTCTGCATTACTTCTGATTCATAGAAATCCACTTTATCGGAAAGCTCTGTAGCAGGGGCATCAAATGTTTCCAGGGAGTGCCATATAATTTTTACCAGTAGTTCTGTAACAGACGAACACTTTTTTGCACCGGTAAATTTGTTGTGAATATCTGCCAAAAAAAGAGCATCCGATTTATGAATTGTGATAATAAATTTATCTGTATAAAAAATAGCTATCTTATTGGTAAGCTCTTGTATTGTTGGTACAGCCCTGTCTTTATCGGGCGAATAAAACCGCAGAATCAAGAAGTGAACATCGTCCACCAGCTCATATTTGGGCAAGTGCTCTGGCTGCATACAATCCCGTACTGCATGGTCATTAAGATTGTATTCTTTACTTATTTGTTCCATCTCCTCTTTGGATGGGTTTAATACATCTGTCCAAATAATTCCATTACATACAGGATATTCGTTTCTTGTCATTTACCGATTTATATATTCAAAGTTAACGAGGATTTATACTGCCCGAAGTAAAATATTTCTTTGAACATGCAGCATTTTAATCTACATTATTTTGAATCATGAAACCATATTAATACAAATTGCCTTTCATAGAAATGAAAGGCAATAGGACGAAAGTCCTGAATTGAAAAACCTTATTATCAGGCGTTCAAAATATTTTCAACAGGCCAATACAAATAGGCATTCCCTGAGACTGAAATTTTTGAACATTTACAACCCATTAAATGTTTTGAAGAAAGCAGTCTTTTTAGCTGTCAGAAAATCTAATAATATTTTTGCAATCCATGAGTAAAACGAAAACGGTTCAAAAGTGATAGGTTGCTGCTAATATGCCAGTGACTGTTGTTTTTGTAAAAGTTCCATCATTCTTTTCAAAAATTGCATCCTTACCTGCATCCAATCTTAACTCAGGAATGATAGTAAGATTTCCTACTTTAAAATTAGGGGAAAGAGTGATATCAAAGATGTTAGTCGGAGGCGCTGCAACTACTTCTTTTTCATTGTGGAAATATTCGCCCCTTAGTGTAATACCAAAAGTGCTCGTGGGATCTACATTAAAATATAATGCTGAGCCCCACCAACTATCACTGGATCCACCCTTTGGTTTTGCGGTTTGCACCGTGCCGTTATAACCTATGCTGAACATGTCAGAAACGGCTCCTGTAAGTACGAGGTCAAACTGTGAAGTATTGAAAGATCCACCATAAGAACCCTGGTAATTAAGATAAGCTTTGACTTTATCATTGGCGGTACCGGTGCTGAACTGTGCTAAAGCATATCTCCTGGAACCTGCTTCTGCAACCACATCAGTAGTATTAGCAACCCCAACCATGAATGCGCTTTTTCCACCAAGCCCTATGTCAGCTTTTAAGCCTGTATGTGAAAACGGGCCGTAAGAAAACATGTAGTCCATACTGTAATTCCGGTTCAGATAGGCATCGGTTACTTCATATCCTACATGTGTTGCCCATTTACCAATCGTTAATTTAAATTTATCACTAATGGCATAACTTAAGTAAGCTTGTTTAACGGCAAACAAAGTTGAATGGGAAGGATCTCCATAAGAAAACTCTTCTGCCCTTGTACCGAATCCAAGGTCGACGGTAGCACTGGCCTTACCAAAGCTATGATCCGCCCTTATACTGGCCATACCAAGTTGAAAAGAGTTCTGCGAATTGGTAAAACTTGTGAAATTATTTGTAGCCCCGGATTTAGGATCATTGAAATTGTAGCGGTAATAAACATCCACGGATCCGCTTATTACAGGCCCGGTATGTGTAGAATCAGTTTGAGCGTTTGTGGAAAGAAACCCAGGAAATAAAAGTGTCAGTAAGAAAAATTTTCTTATCATTGTTTTAGATTTAAAGATTAAAATTTGGAAGGGGTATAGCTGATTAACTTTTCTCAGAAGTTAACGTTTTCAGCTAAGCCCCTTTCATGTTCTGTTAAGATTCCATTATTTTTTACCAGAAGAGTACCTTGTAAATACTTCTCGTTATGCTGGGAAGCATCAAGGCCTTCTTCTTCATCAGCAGAGCTTACTCTCATAGGCATTACCCAATTGATAAATTTAAATATGCCATAAGAAACAATAAAACTATAGGATACAACGATTGCCAGGCCTTTCAACTGTGTAAAAAGGAACGCAGGGTTTCCGTAAAACAATCCGTTATTGCCAGCGCCGTTCACATTGGAACTCGCAAAAATCCCGGTCATGATCATGCCCACTATACCACCAATACCGTGGCATGGAAATACATCCAGCGTGTCATCCAAAATAGATTTTGATTTGTAGTAAACGGCAACATTTGAAATAAGGGCAGCCACAGCTCCTATAAATATACTTTGTGGAATAGCAACAAAGCCCGCAGCTGGCGTGATTGCAACAAGACCCACTACTGCGCCAATGCAAAATCCCAAAACAGAAGGTTTTTTCCCTTTTAAAACATCAAAAAACATCCATGCAAGGCCTGCTGAAGCGGCTGCAGTATTGGTGGTAGCAAATGCGGAAACAGCCAATCCATTGGCGCCTAATGCAGAACCCGCATTAAAACCAAACCAACCAAACCAGAGAAGACCGGTACCTATTAAAACATATGGAATGTTTGCAGGTGGAATCTCTTTATGCTCCAGGTGAACTTTACGCCGCTTTAAAACAATTGCCCCGGCTAATGCAGCGCATCCTGCGGAAATATGAACCACGGTTCCTCCCGCGAAATCAAGCACACCCCATTTAAATAAAAAACCTTCAGGGTGCCAGGTCCAGTGAGCGATAGGCGCATACACCAACAAGCCAAACAACACAATAAAAAGTATATAAGACGAAAAACGAATTCGCTCAGCTACCGCACCTACCACCAGGCTGGGCGTAATAATTGCAAACATCAGTTGAAAGAGGGCAAATAGTGATAGAGGAATAGTGGGTGCTAAGCTCCAGGGTGCACCTGAACTGACCCCCTTAAAAAAAAGATGGGTGAAAGGGTTTCCGATCACTCCTCCTATTGAGTCACCAAAACAAAGACTAAATCCTACTGTCACCCATAATATGCTAACAACACCCGTAGCCACAAAACTTTTAATCATCGTAGAAAGCACGTTTTTCCTGTGCACCATACCCCCATAAAAAAAAGCAAGGCCCGGTGTCATTAAAAAAACCAAAGCAGTCGCAACAATAATCCATGCAGTATCAGCTGAGCTATACTTTCCACCATCGTCAAAGTTTTTAAGAGAAGGAACAAAAAGTGCAGCAACGGCAATTAGCATTAAAACAATAAAAGGAATTGTCTGGCTTAAAGGAATTTTTCTTTTCATAAATGTCATTTTTTTCCAAACATATTAATATAATTCCAAAATATGAACACAATAAGTCACATATTTTAAATTTTAATGTAATAGATTATTTAATAATATTATGATTATCAACTGTATAGTTAAAAGTTTATTTTTTTACACATCTATTGTTAATAAATAAAATTAGATATTTTAAATTTTAATATGAATTTGACCAAAAATAGTATCCCTTGCTTTGAAGAAGTTTTTACTTAGATAATTTTTGTCTTAACAGAATACTTGTAAAAAAAATAAAAATCTGAGTTTGTAAAATGCGCATTTCAATGTGTACATTATTTTTGAAATCCAGCTGAATTATAAAGCGCGGGCGTGCAATGTAAAGAAGTAATAAGGTCCAATTTAAAGTTGCGCGTAAAAGTGGCTTTCTAAGTTTATTACGTGAGATGGCTGATAATGCTTTAGTTGGTTTTTGCTTTTCGCAAAATGAACGGAATTATAATCTCTCTTATTTAGCTGCCGCTGTCAGTATCTGTTATGTTTTTGTTATGTATTGATTTTACAAACTCTTCAACAGTCTTAGCTTGTTCAAGTTTTAAATTTCCAATGCGGGTTCTGCATAAAGAACTAAGGTAAGCTCCACAACCAAGCGCTTCACCAAAATCATTTGCAAGGCTACGTATATAAGTGCCGGTTGTACAAACCACTTTAAAAAAAATTTCAGTCGTTTTTATTTGCGTAATTTCAAAATGATGAATTGAAATTTTTCTTGGCTCCAGCACTACGTCAACTCCCTTACGTGCAAGCAGATAAACTGGCCTGCCCTTTTGTTTTATCGCCGAATGTATCGGCGGAACCTGCAAGATCTCCCCGGTAAATTTTTTTGCAGTCGTACGAATTAGTTCTTCCGTAATATTTTCTACCGGCTTAAAATTTTCCGGTTCGCTTTCAAGATCATAAGTAGGAGTTGTGGCGCCCAGGGTAATCGAGCCTGTATATTCTTTTTCCCGGGACATATACTCGTTGATTTTTTTAGTAAACTTACCTGTACATACAATTAATAGCCCGGTTGCAAGCGGATCGAGTGTTCCTGCATGTCCTACTTTTTTAATTTTAATTGTATTGCGAATCTTTCTCACAACATCAAATGATGTCCATTCCAATGGCTTATTTATAAGCAGAACCCGTCCTTCTTCAAAAGTATTTTCAGCCATTAAAAAAAATTAAATCGCTTGCCTGGTTTTTAATTCAAGATATTTATTGATCGCATTTACTGTAAGCTTTTGCGGAGAGCTTAGCAAAGATAAAATTCCATATTTTGAAAGCTCCTTTGCAATAAGCCTTTTTTCAAAAGCAAATTTTTCAGCAATCGTCTTAATATAAACTTCTTCGATATTAGTTGCATGAGAGGTTGCCAATTTATCTAATTCAGTATTCTCAAAAAATACGACGAGCAACAAATGATAGTTTGCCAGGGAACGTAAATAATCCAATTGCCGGTTCAAGCCTGACAAAGATTCAAAATTCGTAAAGAGTATCAGCAGGCTCCTGTGCTTTACCCGGTTACGTATTTGCATGTACAGCATTTCAAAATCACTTTCCAGGAAACCAGTGGTTTGGTTATAAAGCAACTGAAGAATATTTTCTTTTTGAACAGGTTTGCGGTCGGCAGCGAGAACAGAACCTATTGTATTCGAAAAAGTGATAACCCCTACTTTATCCTGTTTTTTCAGGCAAACATTACTAAGCACAAGACAGCTGTTTATCGCATGATCGAGCAACGTTAATCCCCCAAAAGGCATTTTCATAAGGCGGCCTTTATCAATAATGCAATATACCTGCTGCGACCTTTCGTCCATAAAATTATTTACCATCAGGCTCCCTTTTCTTGCCGAAGCCTTCCAGTTAAGTGTGCGTATATCATCTCCGGTAACGTATTCTTTAATCTGCTCAAACTCCATGCTCTGGCCTATCTTGCGCAGACGACTGCTGCCGCTTTCGTGCCGGATCGTTGCATTTGACAGTAATTCATATTTATGCAGTTGCATAAATGACGGGTATACGTGGATCGTTTCATTTGCTTCAATGGTAATTCTGCGGCTAAGCAATTTTAAAGGTGAGGAAGTAAACAAATGAATGTTTCCAAAATGATATTCACCTCTTTGCACAGGGTGCAAATACCATTGTATTTTTTTTTGCTGACGGGATTTTAAAAACAAATGTTTTTCCCAGTTTCTTGACTGGAACTGCTGCGGCAGCTCATCAATAATCTTCAGAAAAACCGGGAATGAAAAGTCATTCTTTACAATAAGCTCAATTTTATTTTCATCTCCGTTACTTAGGCGCCCCGCAGTAGTTCTTTTTGCAGAGGTACTTTTTTCTGAAAAAAATAAAAAAATATAATCAACAATACATAAAATGACAAAAGAATAAAAACAGATCAGGACCACTGACTCAATCATGGGAATATAAAAAGCAACCAAAAACAAAACAATACACAGGAGTATTCCTCCATAAAAACGTGAAGTAACAAACAGGTCCCCTAAATATTTTTTTATTGTTGACAAGAATTGATATTCATTATTTATTTTATCGTGGTTTCTTAGCCGCGGTTTTTTTATCTTGGAACATCTACATTTTTAATAATATTATCAATAAGCTCATCGGGTGTAATGCCTTCCATTTCCTTTTCAGGGGTTAATATTATCCTGTGCCGCATAACAGGAGTCGCCATTCCAATCACATCTTCGGGATTTACAAAGTCTCTTCCTTTTATCGCGGCATTGGCTTTTGCGGCTCTAAGTATTGCCAGCGATGCACGTGGCGATGCTCCCAAAAATAACGACGGACTACTTCTTGTTTCATTCACAATTTTTGCAATAAACTCCACCAGCTTTGGATCCACAAGCACATCTTGTATCGTGCGCCTGTAGCGTAATATATCACCGGGTGAGATTATTTTATTTACATCTTCAAGCAATGTATTTTGAGCAAGAGATTGTTGATTTAAAAGAATATGTATCTCTTCTTCAAGCGATGGATACCTAACATTAATTTTAAATAAGAACCTGTCGAGCTGCGCTTCGGGAAGCCTGTAAGTGCCTTCCTGTTCAATTGGATTTTGTGTCGCCAAAACAATGAAAGGAAACTCCATTATATGGGTACTACCATCAATAGTCACCTGCCGCTCTTCCATTACTTCAAACAATGCCGCCTGTGTTTTCGCGGGAGCACGGTTTATCTCATCTATTAAAATAATATTACTGAAGATGGGGCCTTTTTTGAACTGGAATTCTCCCTCCCGGGGATTGAATACCGACGTGCCTAAAACATCACTTGGCATAAGATCGGGCGTAAACTGTATGCGGGAAAAATCAGCGTTTATGATCTTCGCCATTAATTTGGCTGTGAGAGTTTTTGCAACACCTGGAACTCCTTCAATTAAAATATGTCCGTCGCACAATAAACCAATCATAAGCATGTCAACCATTTCATGCTGACCGACAATTACTTTACCGATTTCATTCCTTATATCAGCAACAGCGCTGTTTAAAGCGCTAAGATCAATTCGTTGTTCAAATACGTTTTCTTCCATCAGGTTTTAATTTTTGTAAAATGTTCTATTTCCATACTTAGTTTCAGCAGTACAGTATCTTCTACTTTTTCTGCGGAACGAATTTGCCGGATCAATGAAAAAAGCTCCGCCGTTTTTTCTTTTGAAACCCCGCTCTTGCCGGAAAGAAAATCAATAAATTCATCATCAATATTCGTTGTATTTATAAAATATTTATTACGGATATGCTCATAAAAATATGTGATCATCTTTTCGGCGATATGCCGGTTGTCTTTTTTTTGAAGATATAGCCTTCCAACGGTTTCTGTAAATGTAACGGTTGTATTTACATGAGGCCTTACAACCGGTATAATTCTTTGCCTTCTTTTTATATTAAATAAAACGAACAACAACAGCCCTGTGATTGCTATATAAAACGCCCAAAGCAACGAAGGATGCTGCCTGATAACATTTAATGATGAAAAATTATTGTCTTCAGAAGAAATATTATTTCGGCGGCGTGAAGAGCCCGAGCTCTTGTAATATTCATCCCAGTAAATATTTTTTGGATCAGAGCGCAGGTAAGAAACTACGTTTTCAAAATATTTATAATTATCCCTGGTGAGTAAAAAATAATTGCCAAAAATGCGTGGCGCCACATGAAGATAAATACGCCCTTTCCCGGAAAACAAAACAATATAATTGGGAGCATTATTTTCATTAGTGCCCAAAATTCTTGTAAATGCTGTATCATAGCCCGACAATGCATTTAAAAATGGATAATAATAATAGCTGTATTCGGGCGCTGCAAAGTTATTTCCAAAATACATATTCACGTGGGTTTCGTGCATACTCCCTTTCAACTCCTCAGTAATTTCTCCCTGCCTCTCAGTATTGCAACTTATATTTTCAAGTAGCCTGCTATCTATATAATCAGCGGATATAAAAAGGTCGTTCCCTGCTTTTACATACTCTAAAAAAGCATTCACTTCGGAATAATTTAAAACCAGGTTTTTTGTAATAAGGAAATAAAGGGAATATTTTTTATCAGTTGAATAAGATTTTATGTTGCTCCATACTTCATCAAAAGGATCAGTAATATCTTCCACGTAACGGTCGCCAAATAAATGTCTGAATTGGCTGTATGCGACAAAAGTTCCAAACGGCTGCTTATCATTTTTCCGGTAATTTTCATTTAGCGGGGGAAGCGCATGTTTGCCTGAATTCCTGCAGCCTATACAACTGAGAAGGACAATGCTAAAAAAAAATTTGTATATAAAAAATATTTTCAAATCGCCTGTACTTTTTTATTGAATGAATTGAATTGTTCTTTCATTTGCTTGTAATGCCCGGAGCTTATTACAAATTTTCCATACCACACGTATTCATAATTAAGTGTGAGCGAAGCAAAATCCTGCCCGTAATTTTTATTGGATAACCCTTTTACATAACTATAGTTTGTTTTATCCGGTGAATAGATTATTACGTCACTATCAGCAAGTTTTTTAAGGGTTTGCAAGTACAAATATCTCGTTGATAAATTATAATCACTCTTAGCTTCTGCATCACGAATAAGGGCATCATATTCTGAATATTCATTCAATCCCTGGGGTTCATTCTCAATTTGATCTCCTGTAACTTTTGTATTTCTTTTTGCAAAAATTCCATTGGTGAGAAATAGTTTATAAATAATAAAACCTATAAACAAAATGGCGATCGTCCAAAAGAATATTTGCAAAGGAAAGCTATTGAGAAAATTACCTGAATTACTTTCCGCGGATGAAATTGTAACTCTCCTCCTCTTTCCCGTATTCTTATCAATACTCGTTGTATCTGCTTTGAGGTTTTTTTCTTTTCGCAAAAGGCTGTCGAGATATCTTACGTAAGCGAAGTCTGCGCTGCTTTTCCATTTTTGCAATGAGTCGTCACCAGTGTCAAAAGCGGTTTTGATAATCGCGGTGTCTCCTGGTATGTCAACCACATCATCAATTGAGTCTTCATCGCTTGTTGTGTAGGTCGTGTCAGTTTGAAAATCGGTTGAATCCTGGGCAAAAGAATGGCTGCCAAACACTAATACCAGCAGGGCTATAATAAAAAAATCTACAACTTTACAATTCATAAACGGTTCCATTCTTTACAATTTTTCCATCTGCAAGCACAACACCTCTCCTGTGCAAACGAATGGGGTACAACACAAAATACCATAAAATAAAAAAGAACGAACCGCCGAGAATGATTATACTTACTGGAACGGGTAGCCCAAGATCGTGAGAATCTCTTTGAAAAGTATTGCTCATAAGATGTGTGACATAACTTTCAAAAAAAGCAGCAACAATAAAAAGGGGCACCAGGCTTACACATATTTTCATGGCATCTTTCGCGGATCTTAAAAATGAATGCCTTCTTGTATATGTTCCGGGAAAAAGCCAGCCAAAGCCGAGTATAAGCCCCGCGCAGCTTGCTATCACAACAGATGAGATTTCGATAGTGCCATGAATCCATATCACCATCACCGACTGCCAGCCCAGTCCCTGTGAAAAAAATAAATATTGAAAACAGCCCAACATAATTCCATTTGTCCACATTAAAAGAATGGTTCCCACTCCGAATAAAACTCCAAATACTACAGCTTTAAAAGCGACGCTTATATTATTATAAGCAATGCGAACCAGCATGGAAAATGGATTGTCATCTTTATATACTCCAAAAGGATCACCTTTTTGGATGCGTGAAATAGTATCGTCATAATAGCCCGGCTGTACTTTGTGATTGAAGAAATCAGGCGCATAGTTGGGATCGGTGGTAGAGGAAATAACACCTACTGCCACAAAAGAAATAAATAAGATAAACGTAAATAAAAAAACTTTGTGATAACGGCGAAAAAGCAATGGAAGCTCATACTTCCAAAACAGCCATATTCTGGAATATTTTTGCTTTTTATTTTGATAAATGCTCTGGTAAATTCCTGCTGCAATTCCATTGATCCACCGGGTTACTTTGCTTTGAGGATAAAATGTTTTCGCATAAGAAAGATCATCGAGCAAGGTTACAAACCTGTCGGCCATTTCATCAGGATCTTTTGTTTCTTCATGCTGATATTTATTCCATTTATCAACATTTCTTTTAATAAATCTCGCTTCACGCATTACTAAAGATTAAGTGCCTCCCCCGGATCCTCCGGAGGAGGGGAGAAAGCAGCGACTCACAAATATAACCGGAATCATACGGAGATAATTTATTGGGGAAGAAAATAAATAAAAGTAATTCTGTTCTAAAAATAATAATTTGCCTTATGCCTGTTATACAGATAGCGACGCCTTTTAATATTGATCTTGAATTTGAAATAGCCGAATTTCACAAAAGGCTTTTTGCCTACCTGGTTGATTTTACTTTGTTGTTATTATTTTTTATCAGCATGAAGTATTTCTATTATGGTGGCTTCAATATGGCAAGCGAATCGGAACTGAAAAGCCATGCGGGTATTGACATCCTTACCATTTCTATTCCAATGCTTTTATATTCACTGGTGTGTGAAGTACTCATGCACGGGCAAACGATTGGGAAAAAATTACTAAACATACGGGTGATCAGTCTTGATGGCGGAGAGCCACAACTAAGCCAATACATTGTGCGATGGATGTTTAAAGCTTATGAATGGCCTTTCTTTTTCGGTTATACGATTCTTACCCGTGAAAGCCTTATCGTCTATATTCTTATCACTGGTTTTTTTGGAATCATTGTTGTCATCATAATCGCGATTGCAAAAAAAAATCAAAGGCTTGGCGATTTGGCGGCTAATACCGTCGTTGTAAATACGCAGTCAGTTTTTTCAGTAAATGATACTGTGTTTATAGATATAAAACAGGAAAATTATGTAGTCAAATATCCCGAGGTTTTAAAGCTTAGCGATCGTGATATAAATACTATAAA
Source organism: Ginsengibacter sp. (assembly GCA_039934215.1). Classification (GTDB taxonomy): domain Bacteria; phylum Bacteroidota; class Bacteroidia; order Chitinophagales; family Chitinophagaceae; genus Ginsengibacter. Next base: position 2,530 of record JBDTMP010000069.1, on the reverse strand, counting down.
AAATGTGATCAGTCTTTTTTATAAAAATCATAACACCCACACCTGTGTACGGGTTGCCTATAAAATACAGGAAGTGTTGAAAATAACTACGGATTTATACGCCATTGATTTTCTTGAAAAACTTTTAGCTGATTATAATTATCTCGCAACGAAATAGCCTCACCCCAACTCCTCTCCAGGAAGGACAGGGGGTATGAACAAAAAAAAATTAAAGCAATTGAATTTATTAACGCATCGCAGCTGTGATAATCGTTCCAATTATTATGAGCGCATAAAGCGAAAGAATAATAATTGTAAACACACCATAAAATTTAAACATTGACTTAAGGCTCATCAACGACTCGTCAAAATTTTCCTGGTTTACTGTCTTCACAGCAGATTGCATTTTTACAGAAAATTTATAGAGGTAAAAACAAGGAAAAAACATCATGATCGCCAAAAACAAATATACTATGGTCATTCCAACTTTCATTCCCGAACTAAATGAAGATGACATGGTATTGTACGGCGGTAATTCAGTAAAAACTGCCGGAATGAAAAATGCTATTAAAACCATGAAGCAGCATAATATAAATCCCATTATAGCGAGAAACTTACCCCAGCGGGCAGATTCCGCTAAATAGCTCAATACAGTCGGGGAAACCTGCAGCTCATAAGTGAGTAAATCATGATTTTCCATGGGCCAGTTTTAATTTTGGTTTATGATTGTTATTCATTGGGAGCTGACTTACACTAACTGGAACGAATAATTGCTTTTTAATTACTACTAATATGCTCTCGCAAATAAAACCCTTTCCTTACTTGGGACCCCGGTCAATATACATTTACCATCTTCCTGGATATTATTCAAAGGAATGCACCGAATAGTTGCTTTGGTCTTTTCTTTAATTGCCTCTTCTGTTTCTGCAGTGCCATCCCAATGCGCCGAAACGAATCCCCCTTTATCATCCAGAATTTTTACAAACTCATCCCATGTGTCAGCTTTCCTTATATTATTATCCCGAAAACTTTTTGCCTTATTAAAAATATTCTGCTGGATGTCATCTAGCAATACTGATATCGTGCTTGCTAGCCCGTCCATAGATACTGCGTTCTTTTCTTTCGTATCCCGGCGTGCGACCTCCACCGTATTTTTTTCCAAATCTCTTGCGCCTATAGCAATTCTAAGTGGAACACCTTTCATTTCATACTCTGCGAATTTCCAGCCGGTGCGGCGGCTGTCATCGGCATCGTACTTCGCTCTTATTCCAAGAGCTTTAAAATCTTCCATAAATGCTTTTACTTTTTCATCGATCAATTGTTTTTGTTCATCAGTTTTATAAACAGGAACAATTACCACCTGCACAGGAGCAATTTTTGGCGGAAGTATAAGTCCATCATCATCGCTATGTGCCATGATGAGAGCGCCTATCAATCTCGTGCTCACCCCCCAGCTCGTAGCCCATACATAGTCGAGTCTATTTTCTCTATCAGTAAATTGCACATCAAATGCTTTAGCGAAATTTTGTCCCAGAAAATGTGAGGTACCCGCCTGCAAAGCTTTGCCATCCTGCATAAGCGCTTCAATGCAATAAGTATCTTCCGCCCCGGCAAACCGTTCATTTATGCTTTTAATTCCCTTTATAACGGGGACCGCCATCCATTCTTCAGCAAACACGGCATAGATATCAAGAATCCGCAATGTTTCGTCTATGGCTTCCTGTGAGGTTGCATGTGCAGTGTGCCCTTCCTGCCATAAAAACTCTGTGGTACGCAAAAAAAGCCGGGTGCGCATTTCCCACCTAACCACATTGGCCCATTGATTTACAAGCAACGGAAGATCTCGATAAGACTGGATCCACGTTCTATAGGTATTCCAGATAATCGTCTCCGATGTAGGCCTCACAATGAGCTCTTCTTCCAGCTTCGCCGAAGGATCTACAATAATACCGCCACCATCAGGATCATTCATAAGCCTGTAATGCGTTACTACTGCGCACTCTTTTGCAAAGCCTGCAACATGTGCAGCCTCTTTACTCAAAAAACTTTTTGGAATGAACAAAGGGAAGTATGCATTCTGATGACCGGTCTCTTTAAATCTCTTATCGAGCTGATCACGCATGTTTTCCCACAAGGCAAAACCGTAGGGCTTTATAACCATACATCCTCTTACAGCGCTATAATCCGCCAGGCCTGCTTTTATCACAATATCATTGTACCATTGAGAATAATCTTTTTCCCTGCTTGTAATTTCCTTGTTCATTATTTATTTAATCTATTTATCAATTTTTTTTCGAACAAAATTATTTTATCTATTAATTATGCAAAACCTTTAATAGTCTCTTCCGAAAATATTAATTAAAGAAATCAATTTAAGAAAATCAGGATATTTTCCGTGGCATATCCTGATCACTCCCGCTTTTTAAAATCTGTTTAAATTCTGTTCTTTTTTATCAAAAAAACTGCATTTCTTCTTAGCTATAATTTAACAACCCGCAACTATTAAAGGCGTTACATAACTGTTCTTTTTAATTAAATTTACATAGCGCTC
>JBDTMP010000068.1:0-3465 GCA_039934215.1 Ginsengibacter sp. | reverse complement strand
TTATTGTATTTACAAAAAAGGCAAGAAACATTAAGTTTGTCTTTGGCGTTTTACCCGGTGCTAATAAGTTGACACCTGTATTAGTAGCCATGCTCCAGTTGTTATGTTTGCCGCTGCCGTTTATTCCTGCGAATGGTTTTTCATGCAGCAAGACCATTAAACCATGCCTCCGGGCAACCCGTGTCATTATATCCATCAGCAAAGTATTGTGATCAACCGCCAGGTTTACTTCTTCAAAAATGGGTGCACATTCAAACTGGGATGGCGCTACTTCATTGTGCCGTGTGCGCAATGGAATTCCCAGTTTGTATGCCTCCTGCTCATAGTCTCTCATGAAAGCATAAATCCTTTCCGGTATGGAAGCAAAATAATGGTCTTCAAGTTGCTGGCCTTTGGCTGGGGGGTGTCCAAAGACGGTACGGCCGGTCATTACAATATCGGGCCGGGCGTTCGCCATTGCCCCATCCACTACAAAATATTCCTGTTCCCAGCCAAGCGTTGGCGTAACTGAGGTTATATTCTTATCAAAATACTGGCATACATCGATGGCGGCTTTGTCAAGAGCTACCAATGCTTTTAAAAGAGGTGTTTTCGCGTCAAGAGATTCACCGGTATAAGAAACGAAGATCGTAGGGATACATAATGTTTTACCGTTTCCGATTTCCATAATGAATGGCGGCGATAAGGGATCCCATGCGGTATAACCTCTTGCCTCAAAAGTGGCCCTCAGTCCACCGCTGGGAAATGAGGATGCATCAGGCTCCTGTTGTATAAGGGCTGCCCCGTCAAACTCTTCAAGCTCGGTACCATCGGACTTCAGCGTAAAAAAAGAATCATGTTTTTCCGCAGTCGCTTCTGTCAAAGGTTGAAACCAGTGAGTGAAGTGTGTTACATTTTTTGTTTCAGCCCAGGCTTTGAGACCGGACGCGATCTGGTCGCCCATTCTGCGGTCAATTTTGCTTTGGGTTTTTATTGATGAAACCAAACTTTTGTATGCTTCGTCACTTAAAAACTTCCGGGCTTTTTTTAGAGTGAAAACGTTCTCCCCGAAGATCGAAGTGATTTTTTGTGACGTTGGGCCTGCTTGGGTTTTTGAAGTTGAGATTAAATTGTGTAGTGCATTTAGCCTTAAAGATTGCATTATTTCGAGTTTTAGATGGCAAAAAAAAGATTTATCCTTTACAAAACAAAAGATTTTTTCTGAAATGTGATGAATTAGCTAATATTTGTGGAAATTAAAAAATATATTATTTTTTACTAATATAAAGTGAATATTTTATTTGCTTCCAGTCTATATGGCAAACTATGGGGATCAGGAGAAACGGGAAATAAATACTTCTATAGCGTACTATAGCGCCAATTATGGGGATCGTATAGCCAATAATCAGGAACATGCTAATACTTAAAAAAAGGCAGAAATAGGTGAATGGATTGGCCTTCTCTTTGTTTTTAAAAAAAATAAATAATAGGAAAAGGAATTCATATACAAAAATTTCTATCGCGACCGGCGTATACAAAAGATTAAATTTTTCCGTGAGGTATGGCCTCATCAGCGAATGATTGAGAGCCTCCGGTGCATTAGAAAGGAAACTTCTGAAAGTTGGATATAATGGATTAATATTAATTGCTGACGCGCCATATTTAGCAAGTTCAATAAACTCAAGCTGTTTTGATGAAACATGCCGGGGAAGATCAACGCCTGGAAATATTATACCCGAGCAAAAGAATAAAACTATTGTAATAAGATATACTCCGGCAAAGGAAAGGAATGCAAATTTCGGAAGGCGTTCGGCGATTAACCACGCAATCAATGCCGGGACTACCGTTATAAAAACAAAATTTCTTAACAGGAGAATCAGGCCAAGGAAAATCATTATCAAGAAAATATTTTTCCATAAATAAGTTTTTCTTTCTATTATAATCTGGATGTTGTAAATAACTATTGAAAGTGATAAAAATATAAGACCATCACGATGAATTCCGCTGGTAAAGTAAACTACAGATGGCAAAAGGAAAGTGCAGATAATAATAATTAATTGATGCTTTGGAAAGATCTTAATAAAAACCCTGTAAAAATAAACAGCGCCAAAAAAGACCAAAAAATTAAAGAATAGGCCATTGATAAAAAAGTTTTTCCCGCTAAATATATTGAATATGGAAAGTACCTTGGCAATAATATTGGTTCTTAAATCATTCCAAAAAGAACCGGAGCTTTCAAGAAAATTTGAATAACTATTGTAATTGCTGTGGAAAATATTAGTTAAGTACAAGTACGGATTATTGAAAAGTGTATGATACTCAGCCAATCCCTGCTTATGAAATTCAATTGCATCAGATATAGGATAGTAATAAAGATTAATATAGCCATTTACAAGGCCGCAAATAACCCTTATTAAAAACAGGATGATCAAAACGCGATTTCCTAAATCACTTTTTTTAAAAAATTTCAAACGGGTTATCAGCCAACAAAAAACAATCGTATAGAAAATAAATAATAAATAACCCATTCATCAATTTTAATTGTGGGAAGTTAGTTAAAATATTTACACCTGTTTTACCAGATAAAGAGCAGGACATTGTAAGTTTGCGCTACACTATAGTTATGGAAATTACATTTGAAATTGCAGAGAAACTCGGCCTGAAAAGAGATGAATTTGAAAAAATTATTGCAATCCTCGGGCGTACGCCGAATTTTACTGAATTAAGCGCTTATTCAGTAATGTGGAGTGAACATTGCAGTTATAAAAATTCAATTAAATGGCTCAAGACTTTGCCGCGAGAGGGATCAAAACTTCTTGTGAAAGCGGGGGAAGAAAATGCCGGTCTCATGGATATAGGTGACGGATTCGGTGTAGTTTTTAAAATTGAAAGCCATAACCATCCTTCTGCCATAGAGCCTTTCCAGGGAGCAGCGACTGGTGTAGGCGGCATTCATCGTGATATTTTTACAATGGGCGCCCGGCCTATCGCGACACTAAATTCATTGCGTTTTGGAGACCTGGAAAAGGATAAGACCCGGCATTTACTGAGCGGCATAGTTCATGGTATTGCTCATTATGGTAATTGTTTTGGTGTTCCCACAGTAGGTGGCGAAATTTATTTTGAAGATTGTTATCATACCAATCCTTTGGTAAATGCAATGAGTGCCGGCGTAGTTCGTATTGGCGAAACGGTGAGCGCTACTGCTACCGGCAAGGGAAACCCGGTTTTTATTGCAGGCAGTGCAACGGGTAAAGATGGTATGGGTGGTGCTGCTTTTGCATCTGCGGATATTACAAATAACAGTGCTGAAGATTTACCTGCGGTACAGGTTGGTGATCCTTTCCAGGAAAAAAAATTGCTTGAAGCATGCCTGGAAGTTGTTGCTACCGGTGCAATTATTGGAATGCAGGACATGGGTGCTGCAGGGATCATTTGCTCAACAGCAGAAACAAGTGCCAAAGGTGGAGTGGGAATGAGGATAGA
>JBDTMP010000067.1:0-2773 GCA_039934215.1 Ginsengibacter sp. | reverse complement strand
GTAGTGCATCCCGATTTTTGATCGGGAGGGTCCTGGGTTCGAGTCCCACCCAGCTCAAGAAATTGCCTCAATGATTGGGGCATTTTTAATTATTACGAGGCAGAGTAACCCGATTTTTTTATCCATTGGCCAATTTTCTTTCATCGGGAGAATCATCTCTCCTATTTTTGCCCAAATATATACGCACATGTTTAAAGATAAAGTGATAGCGATTACAGGTGGCAGTGAAGGAATTGGAAAAGCATTGGTGCTGGAATTGTTAAGCAGGGGCGCTACAGTGGCCACCTGCGGAAGAAACAGCGCAAAACTTGAAACCCTTGCAGACCTTTGCAATACTCCCTCTTTGTTTACGGTAGCCGCTGATGTAAGTAAAGAAGGCGATTGTAAAAATTTTATTGAACTGACCATCCAAAAATTCGGGGGTATTGATATTTTAATAAATAATGCAGGTATTTCAATGAGGGCTTTATTTAAAGACACCGACCTTTCCACTTTGAAAAATGTAATGGATATTAATTTTTGGGGATCAGTCTATTGCACGAAATATGCACTTGATTCTGTAACACAACGAAAGGGCTCCATCGTGAGTGTATCCTCTGTTGCAGGCTTTCGCGGAATGCCGGGCAGAAGCGGATATAGCGCCAGTAAATTTGCTTTGAACGGTTGGATGGAAGCCTTGCGTACTGAATTGCTGGATTCAGGGGTAAATGTACTTTGGGTGTGTCCCGGTTTTACAACATCCAACATAAGAAATGTCGCTTTAAATCAATTAGCCCAGCCACAGGGAGAGTCGCCCATGGATGAAGGCAAACTGATGAGCGCGGAAGATTGCGCCCAACATATAATAAAAGCAATTGAAAAAAGAAAAAGGACTTTGGTATTAACTTTCAAAGGAAAACAGGCTGTGTTTATGAATAAATTTTTTCCCGCATTAGCAGATAGATTTGTTCGAAATTTCTTTTTCAAAAATGGAAAGCTTATAAAATAACATAAAGTTGTAATCATTCCCTTTTTATTATCTTTTACTTTACGAATTGTATAATCTTAATTTTAATGCCCCTAATAACGCTGACATCTGATATTGGAAGACAGGATTTTTTAACCGGCGCTGTGAAAGGTCAGTTGCTGCAAATAAATGGTGATTTTAATATCGTTGACATTTCGCATGAGCTTTCTCCATTCAATTACCCGCAAGCAGCCTACGTATGCAGGAATGCGATAAAAAATTTTCCACCCCTTACATTTCACATCATACTGGTAGATTTATTTGATCAGCGGCCGGAGCACATGCTTCTTATAAAACACCAGGATCAATATATTGGCTGTGCTGATAATGGATTAATTACGATGATACTTGAGGAAACGCCGGAAAAAATTGTCGCCCTTCCGCTTAGATCATCGGAGCAAAAAAATACCTTGTATTGCGTCTCAGTTTTTGGAAGAGCTTACCAGGATATCCTCGACGGAAAAACACTTGAAGACGTTGGCGACAGCAGTGTTTCTATTGAAGTAAAAAATCCATTGAGACCCTTACTTGGCCCAAAATATATTGAAGGCCAGATCATATTTATCGACAATTTTGAAAATGTAATTATCAATATTACCAAAGAAGAATTTGAAGAACAGCGACGTGGAAGGAGCTTTAAAATTGTTTTTAAAAGGGACGAAGTGATCGATAAAATAAGCGAGACGTATGCTGATGTTTCTGAAAGTGAAAAACTGGCTCTCTTCAATTCGGCCAGCTATCTTGAAATCGCTATCAACAAAGGAAATGCAGCGGGCTTGTTTGGTCTCGAAGGTTATTCAGAAAAATTAAATATGCAGACCCAGTATATGCAGAACCGGTTACTTTACCAGACTGTAAAAATATATTTTGATTAACTTCAACCCTCACAAAAAAAATTACGATGAAAAAATCTTTTTTATTTTTTATAATTTGTTCTTGCATTTCGATAATCGGAACCGCCCAGGTTAACATGCCTGCGCCATCTCCCACGCAAACAATCAAACAGGATTTCGGATTGTCCTCAATTGAATTAAACTATTCACGCCCGGCTATTAAAGGCCGCAAAATTTTTGGTGAACTCGTTCCCTACGGGAAAATGTGGCGCACCGGCGCTAATGGCGCTACCCGCATAAAGTTTGGCGATGATGTAGTAATAGGGGGCCAGCAGGTAAAAGCAGGTGAGTATGCACTATACACTATTCCAAATGAAAATGAATGGGAAATCATTTTAAATAAGGGAGTAGATAACGGAGGATTAGCCGGCTATAAGTCAGCAGAAGATGTAACCCGTTTTAAAGTAAAATCTGCATCGTTGCAAGCGCCTGTTGAATCTTTCACTATGCAATTTGGTGATGTAAAACCATCCAGCACGGAACTTTTGCTAAGGTGGGAGAATACCGTTGTAAGTATTCCAATAACAACTGATGTGGATTCAAAAGTAATGGCACAGATAAATGATCTTATGAATAAAGATAACCGGCCGTATTACCAGTCGGCATTGTATTACGCGGACAATGGAAAAGATTTGAACCAGGCAATTGCTTGGTTCGATAAAGCTATCGAACAAAATCCTAAAGGATATTATATCTATTATCAAAAAGCGACTGCGCTTGTAAAGATGGGCAAAAAAGAAGAAGCAAAAAAAGTTTCACAAAAGTCAATGGATGTTGCCCGCCAGGAAAAAAATGATGATTACGTGCGATTGAATGAAAAATTGCTGGCGAGTTTGAAGTAATTAAAAGAACAGGTTTTTACAGGAAAATTTAC
>JBDTMP010000066.1:0-12102 GCA_039934215.1 Ginsengibacter sp. | reverse complement strand
TTGAGTTTAATTTAAAATTTATTTACCTGGGAAAGCAAAACAGAAGTCAGGTTGTTCTCATCCAAAACTTCAATACTTAAACCATATATTTTTATTGTTTCTTTAAAATTTCATCTATGATTTATATTTTTCATTCCGTTGTTTATAAACCATAAAGGTTTCCCGCGAATTTGAACATTGATATTCAAGGCATCCCCCTTTTTAAGAATAATCTTTTCACCTGTTAGAGTTTCAAAAGCGGCCTGTCCTTCTTTAAGAATTCCATCTTTGCTAACAGCAATTCCATTTCCTGAAAAACCTCCTGGTTCATCATAATCGAACCCCGTAAGCAGGAGGAAAGGTTGCAACAGACAGGTCATATCCTGACATCTGCTTACATGTTTTCCGGTTATTTGCTCAATGTTGTGTGGGATTGTATCCCTGGGGTGGATTTCTAATTGAATCTAAAGCCAGTGGTGCCAGTTAAAAACTTATTAATAAAAATCTGATTTCTTCAGAACCTGTTAAGCCTTCATTATCCATGTGAAGATGGATGCAGGGTAGGAATAAAACTAAAGCCGGGAATAAAGGTACAATACTGTTTTGTTAATGTCAATACCTGAAAATTTTTTTATAAATTCAATTGCAATATATGGAGTATTACAGCTAAAAAAGCCTTTCTCCGGGGACTAACTAATTAATGACAAACCCGTCAGTACTTTTCCAGCGCCTGCAATATATCATTCAAAATATCATCGACATATTCCAGGCCCACGGAAATTCGTATAAGCCCGGGCGTTATATTCACTTTTAATCTTTCTTCTTCCGTAAGTTTTCCATGCGTGGTGCTTGCCGGATGTGAAGCAATGCTTCTTGAATCACCAAGATTAGCCGTGAGCGAAAGCATTTCTAAACTATCTAAAAATTTCCTTCCACTTTCAAGTCCGCCCTTTAATTCAAAGCAAACAATTCCGCCTCCATTCTTCATTTGCTTAATAGCTATGCTGTGTTGTGGATGGCTTGGCAGGTAAGGATATTTTAACCACGATATTTTAGGATTAATTTCTAATGCCGTTGCAATCTGCAACGCATTTTTTGCATGGCGTTCCATGCGCACGTCCAATGTTTCTAAACTTTTGCTCAAAACCCACGCATTGAATGGAGATAAGGACGGGCCTGTGTTCCGGCAAAATGCAAAAATTTCGTCGATCAATTTTTTATCACCAACTGCTATGCCTCCCAATACTCTTCCCTGCCCATCAATCCATTTGGTTGCTGAATGAATAACGAGGTTTGCACCAAAATCTATTGGCCTTTGATTTACCGGTGTTGCAAAACAATTATCGACATTTAAAATAAGATTGTGTTTTTTAGCGAATGTACCTGCGAATTCAAGATCAATAATTTCGAGCCCGGGGTTAGTGGGTGTTTCCAAAAAAAGCATTTTAGTATTAGGCTGTATGGCAGCTTCCCATTCTTCTGTTTTATCTGTACTTACATAAGAAAATTCAATTCCATAGTTGGGTAGATATTTTTTAAGAATATTATGCGTGCTTCCAAAAACAGCATTGCATGAAATTAGGTGATCACCGTTTTTTAGCAGCGCCATAAAGCTTGCAAACACAGCCGCCATGCCTGAAGCCGTTGATACACCTGCTTCCGCACCTTCCAGTAAAACCATTTTAGCAACAAATTCATTTACGGTTGGGTTGCTGAACCGGCTGTAAATATTATCATCTGTTTCGTCAGCAAAAGTTGCCCGCATTTCTTCTGCATTATCAAAACAAAAACTGCTTGTTAAAAATAAAGGTGTTGAATGTTCCATTTCATTGGTGCGTTCAGTCTGTATGCGGATCGCTTTTGTTATCGGATGTTGTTCCATAATTCTGTTACTTCTAAAGAGGATTTATTAATAATTTTGGCAAATGTACTTCATGCTGAACGTTAGAACAAAGCAGGGAAAAATTTGGTGTGTTAATAACAGGTTTTGATAAAGGGAATCAACATAATCAATTGCATATTTTTTTAAAAATGCTGACAACCTGGAAAAACTTTAAATAATTATGTCTGAAATATTTTCTAAAAAATAGATCTTTTTATTTAGGTCCAACCGTTGCAGTAGACTTGCGCACTATTAATGATGCCTGCAAATTTATCTGTACAATTTCTTTTTTTTCATTAATTTTTTCCAATAGAATTTTCGTTGCCGTTTGTCCCATTTCCTCAATGGGTTGTTTCAAATAGGTGAGGGGTGCGTAAAATAAATCTGATGCATCCATTTGATCAAATGTTATAATTGACAGATCATCCGGGATTTTTATTCCATTTGCATGAATATGTTTTAGACCATAAAAGGCCAGCGTATTGGAAGTAAACAGCAGCGAATCTACAGGTTGTGGTAATGCAAGAAGTTCGTCGATGGCTTTTTCAACCAGCAACTTTATATCATCTGCAAATAATACCTCGCTGCACCAGTTTCTATCAAGAGCGATTTTACTTTCACCAATTGCATTTTCATAACCCCTTTTTCTTTCCTGTAAGTTAAAAAGATTAGTATTATATGTAACCAAACCTATTCGTTTACTTCCTCCTTCGATAAGATGCCGGGTGGCCATGTAAGCAGCTTTATAATTATCTAATGATACCCAGTTCGTTTCTATCTGAGGGAAATAGCGGTCGATAAGAACAAATGGGATATCATGTTCTTTCAGATAAATAACATTGGATTCGCCATTTTCAGCAGGGGCGATTATAAATCCATCTACCTGCCGGTCAAGCAATGTATTTATGAGCTTGAAGGATTTTTCGGCATTTTCATCAGCACTTCCAAATATGACAGTGTAATTTTTTTTATCGGCCTCGTCCTCGATAATCCGGGCTAAACTTGAAAAAAAAGGGTTTGAAATATCTGCTACTATCAACCCAATTGTAAAAGTTTTTTTCAGTTTTAGACTCCTTGCAATCTGGTTGGTCCGATAGTTTAATTCCTTTGCTGTTTCTTTTATTTTCAACGCAACTTCTTTTCTTATTCTTCCTGTTTTTTGATTATTAAGAACATAAGAAACCAATGCCGTTGAAACGCCTACTTTATTTGCAATATCTTTCAATGACACCTTTTTCATGACAATAATTCAGGTTTACCTTCAAAAATATTCAAATGTATCTGATCCTTTGTTAAGTGGCACATAATCAATAATTTATCTATTTATGTTGTCGTTTAAAATAAATTGGCACAATGTTTACAGTATGTGTTTAATCGTTTAAACAAAGTAAACTAATTTTGCCGTTGAAACTGAAGCAAAATTAATATTGAAAAGCAATTAAAATTAAAATTATGACAACAAATAAAAATATAGGATTGATTGAATGTAGTACTAATGCAGGATCATCCCAAATCACATCGCAAAATAATCCTGATGGGTATATTGTAAAGAAAATAAAAACTTCTAACAAAGTAACGGGCGACAATGCCCTGTTGCAATACCCGGAGGCCCAACTGGTAGATGATATTCATTCAATCATCCAGGATACTGATATTGATTTAATCCTGATTTCAAAACCGAAGCATGAAGATCTCGATATGGTGGGTGAAGCGGTAAATGCGGGAAAAAATGTTCGGATTATTTAATAAACTAAAAAAATTATTTCAAATAAATTAATATAACTATTGCTTAGGAAATAAAATAACGGGTTCCCTGGCATTGTAATACCGGATAAAATACTAACGATTGCCTGCTAAAACACAGCAGGCATTTTTTTAGAAAAGCAAAAAAAAAATTATGAATTCAAGTGTAGATGTTGTGAGGCGAATTGCATTCGCACCAACCATTAATAAAAAAAGTGAAGGGATAGAATTACCATTTGTAAGAAAAGGAATTTTATTACGTATTTATAGAATTGCAACAAGTGTTTTTTTCTTCGTTGCAGGATTAACGTTTGCTACATGGGCAAGTAGAATACCTGATATTCAAAATAAATTGCAGCTCAGCGATGCTGGTTTAGGTGGAGTATTATTTGCCTTGCCGGCAGGTTTAATGACGAGCCTTCCTCTTTCAGGTTGGCTGGTTGGTAAATTTGGCAGCAGGAAATTAGTAATTACCGGTGCAATTTTATATCCATTGACATTGGTTCTTCTTGGTATAGCCGGATCAATATGGGTTCTTATTTTGGGATTGTTTTTATTTGGATTGTTTGCAAATGTCATAAATATTGCAATGAATACCCAGGCCGTAGGAATAGAAAAATTGTACGGAAGATCTATTATGGCATCTTTCCATGGCTTGTGGAGTCTCGCAGGATTTAGCGGTGCAGCCATCGGAACTTTATTTGTGTCAGCAGGTTTTTCACCTTTGTTACATTTTTTGCTGATCATCTTATTGGCGGGTTTGCTGGTTTTAATATCATATCGATTCACATTGCCACATGATGATGCTGCAAGTAAATCACAAGCACTATTTGTAAAGCCTGACAGGCAAATTCTAATCCTGGGGATAATAGCATTTTGTTGCCTGTTGTGTGAAGGAGCTATGGCAGACTGGAGTGGAGTTTATTTTAAAAAAGTTGTGTTAGCTCCGGTTTCGTTAACCACTATAGGATACCTCGCTTTTACCAGCACGATGGCCCTGGGCCGTTTTCTTGGAGATTGGATGGTAATGAAGACAGGTGTAAAACGGATGTTACAACTCAGTGGATTATTGATCACAACCGGCCTGTTGGTATCTGTTATTTTTCCGTATCTGGTTAGCGCAACAATCGGATTTTTTCTTGTTGGATTTGGAGTTTCTTCTGTAGTACCCATTGTGTACGGTATCGCCGGAAGATCCAAAACAATGTCACCAGGTACAGCACTCGCAACGGTTTCTACCATTGGATTTTTAGGCTTTTTAATAGGCCCGCCACTTATCGGGTTTGTGGCCCAGGCGATCAATTTAAGATGGTCCTTTGCACTCATAGCCATATTAGGATTTGGCACTGCATTTTTAACCCGACTAATGAAAACTGAATAATTAATAATTAAAAAACTTTTTTATGAACTATAATATTGAGAAAAATAAATCAAAAAAGAATAGAGTACGCAAAAAGAATACTCACAGCGTGTATGCGTCTATTTCGGTTAATGAAAAAAATATTGACGCCGCCGAAAGGCGTTTAAAAGATGGTGGCTTTATAGCGTGGCCTGAAGCCAGAGCGTCAAAAAAAGTGGAATCTCAGGATGTTGAAATTATAGAAGGCCGGTCGAAAAAGGGAGGTTTTATTGCGTTCCCAAAATTTTAAAAAGCCATAGTATATCAAAATAGGTAATGGGGTAAAAAATCATAAAACTTTTCAGCTTCTTCGCTGTATTTACAAGGGTTATTACAAAGGACATTGTAATAACCTTTTTTATTTTTGTTCTTAAATTTCTTTTTGCATAAAACGGAAATTATTGGGAATAATTTCTGCGAAGGAGAAAACCGGAAATAAAAAAATTGAGGCTAATATAAATTTTCTCATTTTTTTGAATAAAAAGTGTTATGCTTAGGATAATAATTTTTAACTCTATCAAAAATTGATAGACTAATAATGTAAAAAAATAGTTTGTATTGCGCGCCTGTTACAGGTTGCAGGAGGGCAGGCAGTATTAGCTATAACATTTCATTCGGGAAATATATGAGTAAAATTTCGATGAGAGTAATATCACTTTTCAATGATTTGTTTACAATTATAGAGTCTATTTTATTACTCTACAATTTTATAAAGTATTTTAAAAAAAAATTTCAGATTAAAAGTTCAACTGTGAAATTACCTTCCAGAGTGTCATACAACTTGTGATTATAACCAATGCACCAATAGCGAAAAACATTTTTTTAACAGGCACTTTACCTACCAGTCTTGCTGATATAGGCGCGGCTATCAAGCCGCCAAAAATGAGTCCTGCTATATCAGCCAGGGGGAGGCTTTTTAAGAAAATAAAAAATGTAATTGAGCTACAGAGGACAACAAAAAATTCGGCGAGGCAAACCGAACCGATGACATAACGGGGATTTTTTCTTTTTGAAATTAATGTGCTTGTGACTAATGTTCCCCAACCGCCCCCGGCAAAAGAATCCATGAAGCCGCCAACTAAGGCAAGAAATCCGGCCCTTTTTATTTTACCCTGCACCTGCTTCTTTTTAAAAGCTTTTCGTAAAATAAAATATCCAAGATATAAGGTGTAAAAAGAAAGAGGTATGCGGATGTATGTTGAATATTGTTGCGCAAAGAAGGCTAAAGTTGCACCAATGATAGCGCCAATAATTCCGGGTATTACGAGGGTTCTGAATAATTTTTTATTGATATTGCCAAAGCGGTGATGGCTATACCCCGAAACCCCGCTTGAAAAAACCCTTGCAGAGTGTACTCTGCTGCTGACTATTGCAGGACTAACGCCATTAGCCAGCAGGAAAGTTGTTGAAATTGTTCCATAGCCCATGCCTAAAGAACCATCGACCATCTGGGCAATGAACCCGGTACAAAGCATAATGAAGAATGGTTTTGTATCTACATATTGAGGAATACTTTTTATGCCGGTTATTATTCCATGTAAGGGAATATAAGATAAGATGCCATGGCCTATTATCATAAAGCAAAAAGCGAACAAACACCACTTAACAATTTTCTGCCATTTCTTTGTGTCATTTTGTTTCCCATCGGGAAGAAGAATTTGTTTTGCTGCTAATACGGTAGTTATTTCATTTAAATGTTTCACCTTTTCTGTAAAGTCTCCATTAATCCCTTTCCTTATAACCTGCATGTTCTCTAAAACATTTTCTATTTCTCCCGGCACCATGTCGTTGATTTCCGCCTTCAGGCGTTTTGCAATTGTGGGTGATTTTCCATTTGTGGAAATAGCAATTTTCAAGTTGCCTTTTTTTACGATAGAGCTTAAATAAAAATCGCACAAGTCGGGTTTATCGGCCACATTCACCAGTTTGCCTTTTTGATGCGCATCATTTCTAATTTGTTCACTGGTTGAAATATCGTTTACTGCAGCTATCACAAGATCTGCTTCTTCAATATCAGGTAATAAATATGGGCGTTCTTCGATGATAATATTTGGAAAGTCTTTTGCATATTTATAGATATCATCTTTAACGGTAGTAGCTACGAGGTGTATTTTAGTTGCAGGAGAATTTTCTATAACTGCCGCTAATTTTTCTTTTGCAACATTACCCCCGCCAATAATAAGTAAGCTAAGTGTTTCGAGTTTTAAGAAGACAGGGAAAAGCTTGTTGCCTTCTTCGATAACTGTTATTTCTTCTTTATTTTCACTCATATAAATATGTATCCGGTAAATCCTTAGAATGATAACCAAAACCCAGTGATTGCATTAAGTAATTTATGTATTAAATAACTTTCTGAAAGAATAGTCTCCAAACTTTTCATCACTCTTTCTTTCTTTTTTGAAATCGGCAAACCACGCATCAAGCTCAATCAGAATTTCTTCTTCGCCTAAGCTTTCTTTATAAATTTTGTTGAGCCGCAGGCCTTCGTGGTCGCCGCCTAAATGCATGTTGTATTTTCCCAAAGCAGTTCCTACAAAACCGATCTCCGCGATGTATGATCTTGCACAGCCATTCGGGCAACCTGTCATTCTTATAATTATTTCTTCATCTTCCAAGCTATATTTTCCAAGCAATTTTTCAATTTTTGTAAGAAGAGAGGGCATGTATCTCTGTGCTTCGGCAAGGGCCAGAGGGCAGGTTGGCAATGCAACACACGCAATGGCATTTTTACGAATAACTGATGCGCTTTCTGTATGTTCAATAATTTTATGTCGTTCTAAAATTTCGTTGATCGCATCTTTACTATTTGCATCTACATCACTTATTATTACATTTTGATTTGTCGTAAAACGAAAGTTTGCTTTACCGGTTTTAGCTACTTCTAATAACATAGATTTTAATGAGACCTGTTCATCATCGAGTATTCTGCCATTTTCTATAAAGGGTGTGTAATACCACTTACCTTCATTGTTTTGATACCAGCCATAGTAATCTTTTCTTTCAGTAAATTTGTAAGGTCTTGCTTCTTCAAGTTTGAAACCGGCTCTTCTTTCTACTTCTTCTTTAAATTTTTCCACTCCCATTTTGTCAACGGTATATTTCAGCCTCGCCTGCTTTCTATCACTCCTGTTGCCAAAATCTCTTTGAACGGTAAGTATCTCATAAATTGCTTTAAACGTTTTTTCGTCACTACCTGAAAATCCGATAACGGTTGCCAAACGTGCATAGGTTTCCGGGTTACCGTGATTGGTAGAAAGGCCGCCGCCTATAGCAATATTAAAGCCTTGCAATGTATTGTTTTCAACAATGGCTATCAGCCCAATGTCGTTTCCAAATACATCTACATCATTATTAGGTGGTATAGCAATGGCGACTTTAAATTTACGCGGCATGTACCTGTCCTGGTACAATGGATCCTCTTCATCTTTTTTATCTAATATTTTTTCATCACCCAGCCATATCTCATAATAAGCTCGTGTTTTCGGCATTAACATGCAGCTTATCTTGTCCGCATACGAAAATATTTCTTCGTGTATGGGAGACTGTTTGGGATGTGCGCTGCATAAAACATTCCTGTTGATATCGCCGCATGTGGCAATAGAATCTAATTTGACTTTATTAAATTCCCGTATTGTAGGTTTTATTTTTGATTTAAGAATTCCATGTAATTGCAAGGTTTGTCGTGTTGTTATTTTGATGACACCTGTCGTGTTATTTCCTGCGATTTCATTTAACGCGATCCATTGCTCTGATGTTAAAAAGCCTCCGGGTAAGCGCAATCTTATCATAAAAGAAAAAAGACGTTCCAGTTTTTTCTCCGCTCTTTCGTCACGGCGGTCACGGTCATCCTGCTGATACATTCCATGAAATTTTACCAAAGCCTGGTCATCTTCACGAATGGCCCCGGTCAGTTCATCACGAAGGCTTTCTTCAATAGTTCCACGCAGGCCATCGCTTTCAGTTTTTATTTTTTCTATTGATGATAAATTATCTGCCATGATATGCTATATTTTAATTCTTCTAAATATAAAAATTACCCTACCCAACATCTCCCCTGAAGGAACACCATCGGCTAATTCAAAT
Organism: Ginsengibacter sp.; assembly: GCA_039934215.1. Lineage (GTDB taxonomy): Bacteria > Bacteroidota > Bacteroidia > Chitinophagales > Chitinophagaceae > Ginsengibacter. The sequence goes on along the minus strand of JBDTMP010000066.1, from coordinate 3,016 downwards.
GCCAAGGCTTCACCCGATTTAGTAAACGTCAGTTATAAATCTGCCTTCTTCCTTTAAATTGTCAAGATATTTTTCCGCATCAGTTTTTGACCTCTCGCCAAAGTTTTCTATGATTTGTAACAACGTTTTTTCAACATCAACACTCATCGGATCTTTGGTGCCACATACGTAAACATAGCCGCCGGTGTGTATCCATTCAAAAAACTCGTTGCCCTGGTGCATCATTTTATGTTGCACATAAATTTTTTCATTTTGATCTCTTGAAAAGGCTGTACTTACTTTGGTAAGAACACCGGTGTCAAACCAGTTTTGTATCTCACTTTGGTAAAGGAAATCTGTTACAAAATGTTGCTCTCCAAAGAACAGCCAGTTTTTCCCTGAGGCGCCGGTGGCATCTCTCTCAGCAATGAAGGACCGGAATGGCGCTATGCCGGTTCCGGGGCCAATCATAATTATATTTTTATCCTCTTCGGGTAAGCGAAATCGATTGTTAGGATGCACATAAAACTGAAGTTCATCACCTGTATTAAAATGTGATAAAAAGTCAGACGCCAAACCGTATTCAATCCTTTCATTTATTTTAAAAGAATTTTTGGCCACGGTAACGTGTATCTCGCCGGAGTGCGCTTCAGGAGATGATGCAATAGAATATAGCCGGGGTGCTGTGGGCTCTAATATTTTTACAATTTCTGTAAATTGATCAGCATCTTTTACCGGATAAATTTTCAATAGGTCGAGCAGATCAGTCCTTTGTATAATAACATCCTGCTGTACAATCGCAGCGTACTGTCTCACTACACGTTCGGGCAAATAAGTAATATTTAATTTTTTGTGTAAAAGATTATACACGGAAAATAACTCGTCTTTGTAATCGACATTTAAGGTATCATCAATACCCGTTACCGCTATTATTTCTTCAATAAGCGCCTTGTTGTTTTCAGGAATAATGCCAATAGAATCTCCCGGCTGATAGGCTACATCTTCTGCTTCAATCTCTATATGATAGGTTTCTTTGTTGCTGCCCCTATCATTTAAATTGACATGGGCAAGAAGCCTGCCGCTGTATATTTTTTTGCCCCCAGATTTTTTGGTTATGATTTTTGGAGCAGTAACAGAAGGCTGGTCAATGTTGTTGTCAAGTGCCTTACAAATTTCTTCAAACCAGTTATCAGCCTCGTCATCATAGTCAACATCGCATTTCTGTATGGGAACAAAACGCTTCCCTCCTAATTTGGTTAATTGTTCATCCACATCTTCTCCTGCTTTGCAAAATAGAGGATAAGAAGTATCACCGAGGGCAAGTACACTGTATTTTAATTTTTCAAGCCTGAACCCATTTTGATGAACGTGGTCGTAAAACTTTTTTGCTGCAGCCGGCGGCTCGCCGTCACCGTGAGTACTGATGACCGCTAGAAAATATTCTTCTTTAGTAAGATCATTCAGGCGGTATTGATCCAGGCTTTGCACTTTTGCATGAATGCCTTTTTTCTTTGCCCTCGCTGCAAATTCTGTAGCTAATTTTTTTGAATTTCCTGTTTCAGTTCCGTAAGCAATAGTGATCTTATTGACACCGCTTTTTATAACCGGCGCATCTTTAGAAACTTGTTTGGATACGATGCCGTTTAAATAGCCATTCATCCAAATCAATTCTTCGTTGGTTAATTTGTTTATTAGCTCAAGAAAAGTTTTCAATTTATTTTCAGCTAACATTTTTATGCAATTTTTCAGGATTATTGATGTTGATTGTAGTACTTGTGATTGGCTTAAAATAAAATTCACGGGTATTATTGTTAGAAAGCCATGCAAATTGGTCATGAAGCGATACGACTTTACCAATGATCACAAGGGAAGGTGAAATAAATGATTTCCCTTTCAATTTTATTTGGTAATCGTATAGATTAATGATGTGAACATTTTGCAAGGGTGTTGTCGCCTGCTCTATCACAGCTAATAATTTATCTTCATGAATATTGTTAACGGTTAGCTTCTCCACTACTTTATCGAGGGTTTCAGAAGACATATAAAATACTAAGGTGTCGTCGGTATTTGCCAATTCTTTCCAGTATTCTTCGGTAACAATATCTGATTTATAATAGGTAAGAAAACGTACTGACGTAGCATATCCTCTTGCGGTGAGAGGTATACCGGAATAAGCTGCCGCACCCAGTGCCGCGGTAACACCCGGAATTATTTCATAGACAATATTATTAGTAACCACGGTTTCCAGCTCGTCCATTATGTTCGAAAAAATGGACACATCTCCGCCTTTTAGCCTGACTACTAACTTACCTAACAGGCAATGGTAAATGATAAGTTCATTGATGGTTTGCTGCGGTGTGGAAATGCCACGCCTGCATTGTTTGCCTACGTAAATTACTTCGGCGACGGGGTTTACATAGGTGTTCAATATTTCCTGGCTAACCAGGCGATCGGTAAGAACAATATCTGCTTCCTGCAGGTACCTGGCCGCCTTCACCGTTATCAGTTCCGGATCGCCTGGACCTGCTCCTGCGATAATTAATTTACCATTTTTGAATTGTTGTTTCATTATCAGTCTACTTAATTAGTAGGGTATATGTTCAAAAAAATTATTATTGAATCATGCAGGCGCCTACTGTAACGCAGCTTGTTTCATCAATCAATATAGCCCCGCCATTTTCCCTCAGTTTTTTATACGAATCAAATGTTACCGGCGAAGCTGTTTTAATGGTTGCTTTTACGATATCATTTAACTCAACTTTGCTGGGTGAATAATTTTTTTCCAGTGTGTTTACGTCTAGTTTATATTCTATTTCTTTTACCACAGATCTTACCACCTGGCTGTTGATTTGTAAAAAATATTTATTACCAGCTACGAGGGGTTTGTCTCCCATCCAGCAAAGAAGCGTTTCAAATTGTTGCTCTGTTGTCGGTTGGTTATTCCGATGTACAATCATATCGCCACGGCTTACATCCACATCATCTTCAAGATGCATTACTATACTCTGGGGAGCAAAGGCTTCGTCTATTTCCACAC
>JBDTMP010000065.1:0-2667 GCA_039934215.1 Ginsengibacter sp. | reverse complement strand
TAATGACTGGAAATTGACAAACGAAGATTTGATAAAGAAATAATTAAATAGTGCTCACTGTAAATATTTAATAAAGTCTTGTGAAAAAATATATTCTTTATTTTATTGTCCTGGCAGCGATAAATTATAAGGCTTTAAGCCAGGCGCTTCCTTATAAAAATTCAAAATTACCTATTGAAGAAAGAGTAAAAGATCTTCTATCAAGGATGACACCGCAGGAAAAATTCTGGCAGCTTTTTATGATTCCCGGCGAAGTAAACGATGCTGATAGCGCTAAATATGTCAATGGTATCTTTGGTTTCCAGGTGAGCGCAAGATCCGGTAATGGGGATGCGTCAGACCAAATGTTGAAATATAATGCAACAGAAAATGCATCGATCCTCGCAAAAAAAATTAACAGGATTCAAAAATATTTTATAGAGAAATCAAGGCTTGGAATTCCTATCATCGCTTTTGATGAGGCACTGCATGGGTTGGAACGGGATGGCGCAACTGCTTTTCCACAATCAATTGCATTGGCTGCCACATGGGATACAAGCCTGATGAAGCAGGTGGCACAAGCTATTGCAGAAGAAACAAAATTGCGTGGAATACGGCAGGTATTGTCACCCGTTATAAACATTGCCAGTGATGTAAGATGGGGAAGAACAGAAGAAACTTATGGTGAAGATCCTTTTCTTACATCGCAAATGGGTGTTGCTTTTGTAAGCGCTTTTGAGAAAAATGGAATCATAACAACCCCGAAACATTTTGTTGCAAATGTGGGAGATGGAGGCCGGGATAGTTATCCAATTCATTTCGATGAGAGACTTCTTGATGAAATTTATTTTCCCCCTTTCAAAGCATGTATTGAAAAAGGTGGCGCCAGGTCAATCATGACGGCTTATAATTCCGTAGATGGTAGCCCTGCAACAGCCAATAGTTGGCTGCTTCAAAAAATTTTAAAAGGCGATTGGAATTTTTCAGGATTTGTTATTTCAGATGCGGCGGCTGTTGGTGGTTCTAACGTCTTGCACAATACCTCTCCCAACAATGCAGTATCTGCACAACAGGCCATTACTAACGGACTGGATGTAATTTTTCAAACCGCATATGAACATCACAAATTATTTGATCCACCTTTTTTTGATGGAAGCATAGATCAAAAAAGAATTGATGATGCGGTTTCAAGAGTATTAAGAGCAAAATTTGAACTGGGTCTTTTTGAAAATCCTTATGTTCCTGAAGAAAATGTTTCTAAAATTAATATGAAGGCGCATAAAGAATTAGCTAAAAAAGCTGCGTTGGAATCTATCATTCTTTTAAAGAATGCCAGTTTACCGGGACAAAAAAATAAAATTTTACCCCTTAATAAAAATATTAAAAGCATAGCAGTAATTGGTGAAGATGCGACGGAAGCAAGGCTTGGCGGTTATAGCGGCCCCGGGAATAATAAAATAAACATTCTTGATGGCATAAAAGAGAGTATAGGAAAGGCTAGAAAAATGCTATATGCAGAAGGCACTGGTATAAAAAATGAGGATTGGGTTGTGATTCCTCCTGAGTATCTATTCCATAATGAAAATAATAAAAAAGAAAAGGGATTCAAAGGCGAATATTACAATAATATTTTATTAAACGATTCTCCTTTTGTGACAAGAACAGACATGCAAATTGATTTTCACTCGACATTCAATTCACCTGCCCGCGGAATGAAAAATGATTTTTATTCTATACGATGGCAAGGCGTTCTTATATCTCCTGCAACGGGAAATTTTAAAATTGGTCTTGATGGTGATGATGGCTATCGGCTATACGTAAACGAAAAATTAATTATTGATAACTGGAAAAAACAAACTTATACAACTTCATTAGTTGATTATTCTTTTCAAAAGAACAAAGAATATAATATCAGGATTGAATTTTATGAGCCTGCAGGAAATGGGAAATTAAAATTTATATGGAATGTGAATGCAAATAATAATTGGCAACAAAAAATTAATGCGGCTGTGGCTGCTGCCAGAAAATGCGATGTGGCAATAGTCGTTGCAGGTATTCATGAGGGTGAATTCCAGGACAGGGCCTCGCTTGCGTTACCTGGCCACCAGGAAGAAATGATTCAGCAAATTGCTGCAATTGGAAAACCGGTTGTTGTTATATTGGTTGGAGGAAGTGCAATAACAATGAATTCCTGGTTAGATAAAATTCCTGCGGTGCTGGACGTTTGGTATCCCGGCGAAGAAGGAGGACGTGCGGTAGCCGATGTATTATTTGGCCATAACCCCTCTGGAAAATTGCCCGTCACTTTCCCCATATCGGAGGCGCAACTTCCGTTAGTTTATAACCATAAACCTACCGGAAGAGGCGATGACTATTATAATCTAAGCGGCTTGCCTCTTTATTCTTTTGGATATGGCCTAAGCTATACCACATTTGACTACAGTAATCTAAAATTTAATAAAAATAATATATCCAAAACCGATTCATCGCAGGTAAATTTCACTTTAAAAAATACAGGTGCAGTTGAAGGAGATGAAGTAGTTCAATTGTATATCCGCGACGTTATTGCATCGGTTGCAAGGCCGGTGTTAGAATTAAAGGGTTTTCAACGAATACATTTAAAACCGGGAGAAACTAAAGATGTTTCATTTATGATAACACCCGAAATGCTTACTATGCTTGACGAAA
>JBDTMP010000064.1:0-5539 GCA_039934215.1 Ginsengibacter sp. | reverse complement strand
GTGATCATAGCTTAATGAAATATACATCATGTGCCGAATGGCGATGCTGTCTCCCTGTTCAGTTTCTATTACTACCGGGCGCTTCTTGATCGCACCAACAGCCATTATAGCGACCTGTGGCTGGTTTATGATAGGTGTGCCCATTATACTTCCAAAAGTTCCAACGTTCGTGAGTGTGAATGTGCCTCCCGCAGTATCATCAGGTTTCAGTTTATTATTGCGTGCTGCGTCTGCAAGGCCGTTTACCTGCTTCGTAAGGCCGGTAAGATTTAGCTGACCTGCATTCTTGATTACGGGAACAATTAAATTTCCATTTTGAAGCGCTGTAGCCATGCCAATATTAATGTCCTTTTTAATTATGATCCGGTCCACATCAACACTACTATTTAATAACGGATATTTTTTAATGCACTTTACAATCGCTTCTACAAACAAAGGAGTGAAAGTAATTTTTTCTCCTTCCTGCTTTTCAAAATCTTTTTTAATTTTCTCACGCCATAAAACAAGATTGGTTACATCGCACTCAGCAAAACTGGTAACATGCGCACTAATGTTTTTGCTATCGACCATATGCTTTGCAATCATCTTTCGCATGCGGTCCATTTCAATTATTTCCACATTTCCTGAGAACAATGCCGGCGCACTGTATTCCTGTTTCTGCGCAGGTTGCGGTACATTATGAACTTTCGTTTCGGCAGATGTCGCGTTTGTTTTTGCAAACTGATCTTTTGGTGCATTTTTCCGGTTTTCAAGATATACCATAATATCTTTTTTACTCACCCTCCCATCCTGGCCGGTGCCTTCCATATTTTCGAGCTCGGTCATCGAAATCCCTTCGCTTGCAGCGATATTTAAAACCAATGGTGAATAAAAACGTATCCCGGAATTTGTATTTGCAGATGCCTGTTTTTCAGAAGGCTGATACGGAACTTCCTCTATAAGATTTGCCTCTTCATACGGTGGCAGTTTATGTGAAGAGACTAATTCATCCGGTTTTGCTTCGCTATTTTGAAATGGTTCGCCGTTAGTATTTATCCTGGCGATCACACTGCCGATAGGAACGACATCGTTTTCATTGTATAGTATTTCAGAAATAATCCCATCTGCTGTGGAAGGCACTTCGCTGTCAACTTTATCGGTTGCGATTTCCAGCACAGTTTCATCATGTTCCACTTTGTCGCCGGGCTTCTTGTGCCATTTAAGAATCGTAGCCTCCATGATGCTTTCACCCAGCTTAGGCATTACCAAATCTACCATGCTCATACAATAATTTTAATTTTAACTACAATTACTATGCGCCAAAATTAAGTAAAATCAATAAGTTACCGGAAAGTATTAGGAAAGTGTTCCCCAACTAAAACAGCATTGATTTTTTTTAAAACATTTATAAAAATCATTTTTCAATTAAAATGTCTTTGCATCAAATTTCGATGATAATTATTTTTCGTTTTAAGATTCCACAATAAATTTTCTAAGTTGATTAAGCGCCATCATACCTGCAACTTCAATATTTCTTCCCCTGTTAAAACGAAGATTTAATTTTTGGCAGTGTTGTTTTTCTTTATCGCCAACTGCTACCCATACTGTGCCAACGGGCTTCTCTTCTGATCCACCGCCAGGCCCCATTATGCCTGATACTGCAATGCCATAATCAGTATCCAGTTTTTCCAGAAGGCCCTCCAACATTTCAGTAACAGTCTCTTCACTTACTGCGCCAAAATTCATCAAGGTGTCTTCACTCACATGTAGCATTTTTTTCTTTACATCATTAGAATAACTTACAATACTTCCTTCAAAATAATCGGAAGACCCTGCGACAGAAGTTATAAGATGTGCAATGTAACCGCCCGTACAACTTTCTGCTGTTGAAACAGTTTTATTTTTTGATTTCAATAATTTTCCAATAAAAACCGGCATCGAATCATCTACGTCTGTCACTATATATTGTTTAACCAAAGATTTTAATTCAGTAAAATAAAAATCAAGTCTTTCTTTTGTTTTGCCCTTGTCAAAACCCGAAGTAGACAATCGCAATCTTACCATTCCATAGTTTGGCAGGTAAGCAAGTTTTATTTCGGCGGGCAAAGTATATTCAAAATCTTTTATGACCTCTGCCAACGCCGATTCACCAATGCCGGCAGTAAGTATGGTTCCGTGCAAGATAGAAGGCAATTCATATTTGTTCACCAACATAGGCATCACCGATTCTTCCATCATACCTTTCATTTCATAGGGAACTCCGGGCATACTTATGTAGATCGTATTGTCTTTATTGAAAATCATTCCCGGGGCCGAGCCTCTACTATTTTGAATGACCTCGCATACATCGGGCACTTCAGCCTGCATTAAATTCACCTGCGTAACAGGACGCTTAAATATCTTTTCAAATAAGTATTTTACATTTTCAAGCGCTTCCTTATTCACGATCATTTTGCCGCCAAAGTATTCACAAAGTGCAGGCTTGGTTATATCATCCGAAGTGGGGCCAAGCCCTCCTGTTATTAAAATAATATCAGTATTGGCACTCTCAATATTTAAAGCTTCTTTTATCTCTTGCGAGCTATCACCTATGGCTACACGCTTTTTCACAGCAATTCCATTTTTATTCAACTCCTGTGCAATCCATGCACTGTTCGTATCAATAACCTGGCCTATCAGTAATTCGTCACCAATTGTTATTATTGTTGCATACACATTTTTCATGAAGCGAAATTAGGGAGTAAAAATTTCAAAAAATCTCTTTGGATATAATTACAATTTTATTTAATCAGAATTAATCTTTTAGTTTTGAAAACAATTATTTGATATTGAAAAAATTATTTCTCTTTATTGCTTTGCTTGCATTTATAAAATTGAATGCTCAAACTGTTACTTCAAAATTCAATTCCGCTTTCAAAAAATTTGAAGCGGACCCTTCTTTCAGGCATGCTACCTTAAGTCTGTATGTAGTAAATTCTTCAACAGGTAAACCTGTTACCAGTGAGAACATTCAGATGGGAATGGCACCGGCAAGTTGCCAAAAAGTTATTACAGCTTCAACTGCGTTTGAAATTCTCGGCCACGATTTTACTTATAAAACCTCGCTTGGCTACAACGGAAATATAAAAAACGGAGTGCTTAACGGTAATATAATTATAAAAGGTGAGGGAGATCCTACGCTGGGAAGCTGGCGCTATGACGCTACCAGCAAAGAAAATATTATTTCAGATTTTAAAAAAGCAATATCACAGGCTGGGATAAACGAAATCAGCGGTCGTGTAATGTCCGATGAAAGCAAATGGAAAGGAGAAGTAATTCCTGATGGCTGGATATGGCAGGATATAGGAAGCTATTATGGCGCAGGTGCCCGGGCGATAAACTGGCATGAGAATCAATATGATCTTTATTTAAATTCAGGAGAAAAAATTGGTGATAGCGTAGAAATTGCAGGCACGGATCCTTCAAATGTGATCGGGCTTAATCTAAAATCATTGGCGACCTCCGCGAAAAAAGGCAGTGGTGACAATGCCTACATCTATTTTCCCCTTGATCAAGAATATGGTTTTGTAAGAGGCACCATCCCCGTGAGTGAAAATAAATTTAGTATTTCCGGAGCGATGCCCCACCCTGCGCAGCAACTGGCTATTACAATTGAAGCGTCGCTAAAAAATCAGCCTATTGAAAATGTTATAGGAGAAATGAGGAATGTCGATTATAGTGATTCATCACATATATTTTACACCCATCATTCTCCCGCAATTGATAGTATTGTTTATTGGTTTCTAAAAAGGAGCGTAAATCTTTATGGAGAAGCTTTATTAAAAACTATGGGATACGCACTTACCCATTCCGCTTCTGCAGATAGTGGAGTAAGTGTAGTAAAAAAGTTCTGGAAAGAAAAAGGAATTGAACCATCGGCAATAAATATTATAGATGGCAGCGGCCTTTCGCCTGGTAACAGGATAACCACAGCATCGTTGGTTACGGTTCTTGAATACGCAAAAAAACAGTCTTGGTTTTCTTCTTTCTACAATGCATTGCCTGAAATTAATGGTATAAAAATGAAGAGTGGTTCCATTAGTGGCGTTGTTTCTTACGCGGGATTTATAAGAAGTAAAACAGGCAATGCTTATACATTTGCATTTATCATTAATAATTATAATGGAGATGCCGACAGCATAAGAAAAAAAATGTGGGGGTTACTAGATTTATTAAAGTAGGATATTAATTACTTTCATTGTAAATTTTAATTATTCTTATATGGCCAACCAAAACATTAAAAATCATAGCCGGATCGTTCCCGTGTATCATTACCTTTTATATACGGTAGTTATTGCCTGTTTCCTGGGAGCTTTATGGAGAGTATATATATCTTACATGCAACATTCAGGCAGGCTAATGTCCGCCGTGGTACTAGGATTGTGCTACTCCGTGCTACTGCTTACGTGGTATGCAAGAAGCTTCGCGCTGATGGCGCAGGATCGTGCCATTCGCGCCGAAGAAAACCTTCGGCATTTATCCCTCACCGGAAAAATGCTACCTGTGGGCCTTAGCATGCGCCAAATAATTGCACTTCGATTTGCAGAAGATACTGAGTTCGTTCTTTTGGCTGAAAAAGCTGCAAAAGAAAATATGAAAGCAACTGAAATTAAGAAATCAATAATAAACTGGAAGGAAGATAACTACCGGGTATAGCCGAAGAAACCGAACAGGCTTATTTATATTTTACGGCGCAGGCAAAAACTTGTCCTTTTTTTGCAATAGCCAAATTGAAATTATAAGCCATATCACACTTAGGCAGAATCCCGCAATTACATCACTCGGAAAATGCACCCTCAGGTATACACGGCTAAAAGCAATGGCAACTGCGGCCATAAAAAGAAAAATCGTTGCCGCAATTTTCCATGCAATATGTATTTGTATTTGCCAGATAATAAATATAAGCAACCCACAAAATGTAAATGAAGAAAATGAATGCCCGCTCGGGTAACTAAAACCTGTAACGTTCTGTATCAAGGGATCGAGTGGACGGGCACGCTTAAAAGTTTGTTTAAATATACCCAAAACGGCTACAGTAGAAAGACCAATAGCCATCACATCAAATGCAAGGATCCATTTTTTTTTAATCATTAAAATTATAATCAAACCAGCGTAGGCAGGAAATAAAAATGCTGAAGACCCAAAGAAAGTTACATTCTCAAAAAACCTGGTAGCCATTGGTGATTGAAAGGATAGAACTGCCTTGAATATAGTCGTATCAAATGCGCTTTCATGTTCCAATACAATTTCATCAGTAATGGTTACAAATACGGCAAGTGTAATTAAGAACAGTATAATGGCAAGCACGAATTTCAGGGTAAACCATTTTGCTATTCTTTTTTTAAATGATAAATTTTCCAGGACAAAAATTTTACGGTAACAAAATTAGTGGTTAGCATTTTATTTAACCCAATAATAAGTAAATAAGCAATGCGCTGACATAATCATTTTGCAAGGTTCATCAAATCAGAACAGCTTTCCAATTAATAATTAACTGCACTAAACAAATTTTGGAAGAACT
>JBDTMP010000063.1:0-2636 GCA_039934215.1 Ginsengibacter sp. | reverse complement strand
TAGTCATCACCATACACCGTCATTTGTTTTATTTTTCCAATGGCTGTTTGAGTAATAGCAGGCACAAGATTTTCCGGCTTGCCCAAAGGAAGTTCACCTATAAGGATTGAAGGATGTGCGCCAACAGGATTAAAATACCTTAGGAGTATGCTTTTATTTTCGGGATTAGAGACCTCCTTTACAATGTCCTCACCCATTTGTTTCGTGGCGCCATAAGGTGATTCGGCAGGTTTGCGGGGTGAATTTTCTGTAACAGGGATTTCATCAGGGCCGCCATAAACAGTACAGGAAGATGAAAATATAAAATTGGCAATATTAAATTCCTTTACGCATTTTAAAATATTAACGAGAGAAAACAAATTATTTTCAAAATACAATAAAGGTTGCTCTACCGACTCGCCAACTGATTTGTAAGCGGCAAAATGTATAACCCCTTCTATATCGGTATTCTCCTGAAAAATGGCGAAAGTATCATCGTAATTACAAATGTCTACCTTATAATTTTTTACATCTTTTCCGGTAATATTTTTTACACCGAGAAGTAAAGCAGTAGTGGATTTTGAATTATTATCGACACATATAGGATCAAACCCATTTTCAATTAAATCGACAATTGTGTGAGCGCCGATGTATCCGCAACCACCGGTAACTAATATTTTCTTCATAACACAAAAGAAAGAAAAAATAAGATAATGCAAGAAGAATAAATAAATGTATTACTGTACAAATATGCTTACCAACGCGTATACAGCTGCTGCGAGTAAAGCGCTAACCGGAATAGTAAGCACCCAAGCCCACAATAAATTTACAGTAATGCCCCATCGTACTGCGGATAATCTTTTGGTAGCGCCTACTCCAATAATTGAGCCCGCAATAGTATGTGTGCTGCTTACCGGTATTTTTAATGCCTCCGTAATAAATAATGTAATCGCTCCTGCTGTTTCCGCGGCAACCCCTTCAAATGGAGTAACTTTTGTAATACGGGTTCCCATTGTTTTAATGATCTTCCAGCCACCGCTCATAGTACCGAGAGCAATAGCAGAATAACATGAAATTGGAATCCAGAAAGGCATAGGGGAATTCTCTGTTATAGACCCATGTGCTACAAGAGCTGCAAAAATAATCCCCATAACTTTTTGCGCATCGTTACCGCCGTGACCTATACTAAATGCGGCAGATGATATAAGCTGCAATCTTTTAAACCATTTATGCGCTTTAATAGTATTGAGAGAATTCAGATAAAATGTAAACACTGCCATCACGAGTAGAATAAATGCAAGCAGCACCCATTTAAAATTACCTGCAAAAAATATTACCCTCATGGGATAACTTTCAAAATGCGATACTATTTTGGAATTGTCTAATTCTAATATATTCCTGAGAAAGAAAATCACGAATGCAATAACGCATAGTGAAATTATTTTGGGCACCACCCCCTTACGGAATGAATTTATAAACCAAATGGAAATGATATATGCGGCAACCATGCCTACCAAAGGAGCAATAAAAATAAATCCAACTGTTTTGATTACCGGTTCCGCATTTACCGCGTTAAGCCCGGCATGAGCAATAGCTGCCCCGGCAAAGCCACCAATTAAAGTATGTGAAGACGAAGAGGGAATGCCCAGCCACCAGGTGAGAAGATTCCACATAATGGCTGCAATAAGGGCGGAAAAAACCACGGCCATTGTTACATATTCAGGCTTTGCAAGTTTAGATATGGTTTTTGCAACTCCGTGATCTTTAAATATAAAAAAAGCAACAAAATTGAAAAGGGCTGCCCACATTACGGCCTGAAAAGGTGTAAGCACTTTTGTTGATACGACAGTCGCTATAGAGTTAGCAGCATCATGAAACCCATTGATGTAATCGAAAATCAGCGCTAAGACAATAACAATAATGAGAAAAGTCATATTTAATTAATGTGATAATTTGCTAATTTGATAATGTAATAATGTAATCCCATTGGCTAATCATCCCATTGGCTAATTAGCTAATTAGCTAATTAATTATGCGTATTTAATTATGATTGATTCTATTACATTGGCGGCGTCCTCGCACTTATCGGTTACAATTTCCATCACCTGGTAAATTTCACGTTTTTTAATTACTTCTTTAGCATCCGGCTCGGTTTCAAAAAGCTTTTCGATACTCATATCGAATATATCATCGGCCTGGTTTTCAATACTGTTTATTGACACCATCGCATCGGTGATCCTTCGTAAATTCTTCATATCTCTCAGCTCACCAACAGCTTTTTTCACTTCACCGCAGCTATTTAAAATAAGTTCAGCCATTTTATGGAAGCCAATATCATCGGGGTTTACCTTATAAAAGTTTATTTTTTTCGCAGAGGCATAAATATAATCGCAGATATCATCCAAAGCTGTGGCGAGGTAGTGAATGTCCTCACGGTCGAATGGTGTAATGAAATTTCTTCCGAGCTCAGTAAATATCCTATGCGTATAATCATCATTTACATGTTCAAGATCCTCAATCTCTTTTATAAGCACAGCCCTCTTCTCAAATTCTTTTTCATGCACAACTTCCTTCAATTTTGCAGCCATCTGCGTTACTGTTTCGGACACGCTTTCAAATAATTGAAAAAACACCTTGTCCTTCGGAAGAAAAATTTT
>JBDTMP010000062.1:0-5214 GCA_039934215.1 Ginsengibacter sp. | reverse complement strand
TCTAATTTGTTACGCTAAACTTTACCTTGTTGAATTATAAAAATTCAGTGCTGTTGCTTCCAAACTTTCAAAGAACTTTTGGCCTTTTCTGACCACCCATTTTTTATTTGGGAGTGCAAAAGTAAGCGCCTTTATTTCCACCACCAAATATTTCTTAAAAACTTTTAAAACTTATTGTCTGTGATTTCATTTTTTTAGGGAAGAACTATTACTTTTTTTCAAAAGCGGATTGCAAAGATAGGATGCTATTACCTTTCGTTCCAAAATAATTTAAAGATATTTTGTTAACATATTGGAAGCGCTTGCCAGCATTGAACTACAATGATAATTTTATTTTTAAATAATTGACGCAAAAAGTATCAAGATTGATTTCAAATAACAAAAACATCGTGCGGATAGATCACCTTCACTAAGAAAAGCCCTTGCGGTGGAACTGAAAAATCTGCTTTGGTGCAGTCACGATTTTTAATAATTTCTTCAAACTGCTGCAACCGAATTTTTCCCGAGCCTACCTTTAGCATAGTTCCCACAAGTCCCCGAACCATTCCACGTAAAAAACGATTTCCGACAACGTTGTAAATTATGAGATCATTTTCAATAATCCAATCGCTTTCGTGAATCGAGCAAATAAAGTTATTGACCTGTGTTTTCCTTTTTGAAAATGACTTAAAATCATTTGTGTTTACAATTATCTCTGCGGCGAGCTGTAATTTTCTAATATCAATACTGTAAGGATAGTAATATGCTATGTCCTTATAAAATGGATTTTTGCTCTGGTATAGTTGATATTTATATTGCCTGGAAACAGCATCATAACGGGAATGCGCACTGTTTTTCACCTTCCCTATGTTATGAATAACGATATCCTCGGGAAGAATCGAATTAAGAGAGTATAAAGACTTCCTAAGTCCTGTGTTATTTTCAAAGCTATTACCAGGATTGTCGAACAATTCTTCGTGACTATCGAAATGAAAATAATTCTGCAACGCGTGAACGCCTGCATCTGTGCGTGATGAGCCCGTAAGCGTAAATGCTTTTCTAAAAAATATTTCCAGCGCCTTCTCCAATTCTGATTGAATTGTATTAGCATTTCGCTGAACCTGGAAACCTGAATACCGGGTGCCCTTGTAAGAAACTTCTATAAAGTATCGTGGCATTACTAAAGGAAAAAATTATTAAGATCATTTATGGATCATCGCCTTGAACCTGTTTATATAATATGGGTCTTTAAGTTGGGATTGCAGTATGTGATATTGACTTGAGTCGGCTGTAAAAGCATACGCCGCATCAAAAAACTGGTATTTCCCCTCGTCAGTTAAAAATAAAAAAGAAAGATTTTTTATTTGCTCGGTACTGAAACATTGCGACCGAAAAAATTTCTTCGCTGATTTAATCATATCATCATTATTATTCTCACCGGCCATTTTTTTTCTAAGCTTTATAAAATCCTCGTTGGATGCGAATGCCCGGCAATCGGAATTTGTGGAAGAGGAATTTACAACTTTGGGAAGTTCAGTTTGGACACTATCCTGTTTTTTTATTTCATCTCCTGTAATATTAATCGTCGCAAGGGGCTTTAAATTGTTTGAAGCAGAATCCCTATCATTATTACCTATATCCGAAGCAACACTGTCCTTTTTTTCTTCTTCATTTGCTGGTTTCGGGAGCGACTCCACAATTGATTTAGATGAATCACTATTTTCTTGCAAAACAGAAGAGGCTATTTCTTTAGAAGCTGTATCTGAATCGGAGGCTTTATCAATATTTTCGACTTTACCAGTTTCCGAATTTGTTTCAGTGGGGAGGCTTATAGTTTTATCGCCAGGCAAAAAAATCCTGATAGTGTCACTGCTAATTTCATCTTTGTCTACATAAATCATTTCAATGCCATCAATGTCTTTTTTCTGCAACGTACGGGTAATAGTTGATGACAATACGGGCGGTGTATCTTGACTAATTACTGATTTCGTTGTATCATTAATTGCAACCGGGCTATCAACAATTCCTTTTTCATTTGCATTATTTATTGCTGTTGTATCACCATTAAGAGTTTCAACATTTACATTTTTTGCTATCGTGTCTATATTTTTTGTTAACGAATCACTATTTGCTTTTTCGGAAACAGGCGCAACTTCATTAGAAATGTCTTTCTCAAGAAGAGATGAGTCCTTCACTACGTTAGCAAGCATTTTTGAGAAAGGATCATCCTGGAGTTCTTTTGCAATTACCGGTGTATTATCTAAACTATTACCCATCACGACCGCAAAAGATTGCAGGTTAAAAAGTCCCCATCCCTTTTCTCCAAAATTTTTTAATAAAAATCCTTTGTTATCATTGTCAACTGATATTTGAAAATTTTCTTCCGGAAACTCTTTCTTTGGGAAACCTACTGCAATACGATAATCGCCTTCGGATAATTTTGGAAGTATCACATAACCAGAAGCAGAAGAACTCGTCACTTTATTATTAAGCTTTACATAAAATGGCTGACCGTTTTCTGTTTGCAAATAAACATAATGTATTAGCTGCGCTTTTGAGAACAGTGAAACCGCAACAAAAAATATTATAGTAATAACACGTTTTAAAATCATGGTAAGCAAATCTATTTAATAAAATAATGACTTCTGCCTTCCATCCAAAATATGATTTCATTTTGAATTAACCCTTTACTTTTGCCACATTTAAAAATAATTTATGAAGAAAATAGTATTAGCATTTATATTAATCAGCTCTTTTTTAATAACGCACGCACAGGAAGAAGAGCAAACGCAGGACACATCGTGGAAACATAATTACCGCGCATCTTATCCACGCATTCACGACCTGGTACATACCAAACTTGAGGTAAAGTTCGACTACGATAAATCATGGATGTATGGAAAAGAATGGGTGACACTGCATCCACATTTTTACCCAACCGATTCATTAATACTTGATGCAAAGGGAATGGAAATAAAAGAGCTCTCTTTAATGAAAGGAAATTCAAAATCTACATTGAAATATAATTACGATGGCATGCAGCTGAGAATTAATCTTGGCAAAATTTATAAAGCCGGAGAAAATTATACTTTATATATAGATTATATCTCCAAACCCGATGAGCTAAAAGCACAAGGCAGCGCTGCAATAACTGATGCGAAAGGATTGTATTTTATAAATCCGAAAGGAGAAGATAAGGACAAGCCAACGCAAATATGGACGCAAGGCGAGACAGAAGCCAACAGCGCCTGGTTTCCTACCATAGACAAACCCAACCAAAAAACAACAGAAGAAATATACATGACGGTGCCGGGCAAATATGTAACACTTAGCAATGGGCGCCTGGTAAGCCAAAAGAAAAATGCAGATGGTACAAGGACGGATTATTGGAAAATGGATCTTCCACATTCGCCCTACCTCTTTTTTATGGGCGTAGGTGACTATGCTATTATAAAAGACAAATACAAAAACATACCTGTTAATTATTATGTAGAAAAAGAATATGCCTCTGTTGCTAAAAAAATATTTGGTGAAACTCCTGCTATGATTGGCCTTTATGAAAAACTAACCGGTGTACCTTATGCATGGCCCAAATATGACCAGATAGTAGGCAGAGATTATGTAAGCGGCGCTATGGAAAATACAACAGCAACGCTTCACCAGGAAAGCGCTTATCAAAATGCAAGAGAACTTGTTGATGGAAATAGCTGGGAAGAAGTAATCGCCCATGAACTTTTTCACCAATGGTTCGGCGATCTTGTTACTACTGAGAGCTGGAGCAACATCACTTTAAATGAATCTTTTGCCGATTATGGTGAAACACTTTGGGATGAATTTCGCTATGGTAGAGATGCCGGCGATGAACATATAGAAGAGAACAGGGAAAGCTATTTATCTAATCCCGCCAATGCTTCCAAAGATCTGGTGAGATTTTATTATAGCAATAAAGAAGATGTTTTTGACCAAATTTCTTATCCGAAAGGCGGCTCGATTTTGCATATGCTGCGCAATTATGTTGGAGATAGTGCATTTTTTAAATCACTTAATCTTTATCTCAATACTTACAAATTTAAAAATGCAGAAGCTCACCAGTTGCGGCTTGCATTTGAAGAAGTTACTGGGCAAGATCTTAACTGGTTTTGGAATCAATGGTATTTTGGAAACGGACAACCTAACCTTACAATAAATTATGATTACAGCGATGGAAAAGCCCGTGTAATTATTGAGCAAACACAATCCGGCAACCTTTTCAAACTTCCCATGGCCATAGATATTTATAGCGAAGGAGCCAATAAAAAAAGATACCAGGTATGGGCTGAAAATAAAGTAGATACCTTTTACTTTTCCAGCGCTAAAAAACCTTCTTTAATAAATGTAGACGCCGATAAAGCTTTGCTGTCAATAAAAACTGATAATAAATCTGCCGAAGAATTTATACAGCAATTTAAATATGCCGGCAATTACATGGATAGGAAAGAAGCGCTCGTCTATTTTGCCAAAAACAAATTGAGCGACCTGGCCAATGGCTTGAATGATAAATATCATGGCCTTCGCTTGTTTACTTTGGAAAAGCTCGGGGAGAATAAAACTTATAATATTCCTTCTGTGTTAAACACAATTGAACAAATAGCTGAAAAAGATCCAAATAAAAAAGTGCAGGCAAAGGCTATAGAATTACTGGCCAACCAGGAAGATCAAAAATATATTAGCTTGTTCGCAAAATATATAGATGATTCTTCATACACAGTTTCCGGAAATGCTTTGGAAGCGTTATATAGAGTTGATGGTGTGAGGGCTTTAACTGAAGCAAAGCGTTTATCATCCGAGCAACCTTTAAAAGGGAAATTAGCTGAAGTTATAGGATCTATTTTAGCCGTGAACGACGATGAAACCGGTATTAATATTATCATTGACAACTTTAAAGACCTTTCTTTTGGCCAGGAAAAAATAGATGCCTTAAGATCCGTTGCTTTTGTTTTGAGTAAAACCAAGTCGCTGGAAAATCTAAAGAATGGCGTTAATGCACTAATTAATTTTAGAAATAAACTAAGTCCAACTCATAAACCAACCTTTGAACCTGTTGTTATCAATATTTTACAAAGCTTGCAAAAAGCTAAGCAAGCAGCGGGTGAAAAAGAACAGGCAGATTATATACAAAGCGTGCTAAATTAGATAATCAATTTTTGGATTGTTTGAAATCGTCTTTTGTTACTATAAGAACGTAATAACCTTTGC
>JBDTMP010000061.1:0-4552 GCA_039934215.1 Ginsengibacter sp. | reverse complement strand
AACCGAAAGAGATGGGTTGTTACATGAATTAATTATGCCTTAAATTGATGTAAGAAAAAAAACAGATTTTCTATATCTGTACTATTTAAAATAAATTTCAAATTAAGATCAACCTGACACTAAAAAAATTGAAAGTTAAAATCTGACAGTCTATCTATTGCAAAAAAAGTAAGTATGTTTGAAAATGAATTTTTACAAAAAGTTGGCTTTACAACGGTTATTTTAGTCTGTGCAAAATGTATATTGTCACCCCTTTGCATAAAAAAAATCAAATATAAAATGAAGAAATTACTGGTTAGCTGCATGGCGTTCATGTTTGTATCGTGCACCTCTCCTAAGGCTTTAGAATATAAAACTTATCATAACTTTTCCATTCAGAAATTAGGATTTAATAAATCGACAATATCATTAGACCTTGAATATTATAACCCCAATAGTTTTGGGTTGCAGTTAAAGAATACTGATCTTGATATTTTTATAAATGGGGAGAGGTTTGGTCATAGTTCTTCAGATACTCTTATTAATATTCCCCGTAGAAACACTTTTGTGCTTCCTATAAAATTTGATGTAGATATGCAAAACATTTTTAAGAATGCAATGAATACACTTCTCGGAAAAGAAGTTGCTGTGAAACTTACTGGAAAATTGAAGATCGGTAAAGGGAATGTATTTATGAGTTTGCCGCTAAATTATGAATCCAAAGAAACCTTCAGCCTTTTTTAATCTCCTTAAAGTAAATTATCACGATTTTTTCTCTTCCTGGATGTGCTGGCAGGTTTTGGGAAGCCTTTTATATGCATCAGGCTCTGCGGTAATATCATCAGCATCATAACCCATATTAGCAAGGGCAGTTTTAATATTTTCAATATTGGTACGATCCTTATACCAGATAACCGTAACGGTGTGTTTTTTATAATCTGCTTTTACCGAGGAAATTCCGTATTCATGGACGAGCCAATTTTCAATACGCGTTTTGCAAGCTTCACACTGTACGCCCGGCGTATTAATCACAGCTTTTTGAGTTGATTTTTGACCGAAGCCTGAGAGGGTAAAAAGTAATAAGGAGGTTATAGCGAGTACAAAAGTTTTCATAGATCACATTTTGACGAATTTAAGAATTTACATTCCAATTTGCGGGATCTTTTCGCCAGTTTAACAATGCATTTTGATCGGTTGCAGAAATAATATTATTTTCCATTGCCATTGATATCAGGGATTCATAATCAGTTAATGATTGAAAATTCAAATTTGCGAGATCAAAAGAAGTTTGCGCCTGATCAAATCCATAGTTGAAAATTGAAACCAAACCCACAACCTGCAATCCCGCGGATTTTAAAATGTCAGCAACCTGCAGACTGCTTTTACCGGTTGAGATAAGATCTTCTATTAAAAGTACATTCTTTCCAGCCTCATAAAAACCTTCTATCTGGTTCCCGAGCCCATGTTCTTTAGGCTTGGGTCTTACATATATAAACGGCAGCTTTAATTGATCAGCAACCATAGTGCCCCAGGGAATACCTGCCGTTGCCACACCTGCTATTATATCTATATCGTTGTATGCTTTGAAAACAATATCACACATTTCCGATTTAATAAAATCCCTGATATACGGGAATGACAATATTTTCCTGTTGTCACAATAAATCGGGCTCTTCCATCCACTTGCCCAGGTAAAAGGTTTATCTACGCTTAATTTTATTGCATTAATTTGTAGAAGTTTCCCGGCAACAGCACCTTTGTTGTTCATGCTGCGAAGATAATAAACACGAATGAGCTGTATAACAATTTACTTTGGCGACAAGCCTGTTTATCTATGTACCGAATTAAATGCGGAAATTGATGAAGTAAGACATCATCCCGATGCAGTTTTCATAGATGAACTCTCAACATCTGCGATAAATTCATTGCTGCATGAAATAAAAAAACCGGCATTTCATGCAGGAATAATTTTGCACCAGGACTTTGACAAATTGAAAAAAGTTTTCTTCAAACATTTCAAAATTATTAGGACTGGCGGAGCATTGATAAAAAATAAATCAGGAGAAATCCTTTTTATTTTCAGAAGAAAAAAATGGGATTTGCCGAAAGGAAAAATTGATGCTGGTGAAACTTTAGAAGAATGTGCAATAAGAGAAGTAAAGGAAGAAACGGGGATTCAAAAACTAAAAATTATTTCTAAAATCAATATTACGTATCATACCTACGTTGAATTTGGAAAACATATTCTTAAGGAATCACACTGGTATTTAATGGAAGCGGCAAAAGATTCGAAACTGCAGCCGCAAGTTGAAGAAGATATCACTGAAATACGCTGGGTAAAAAAAGAAGATATTCATGAATATCTTTCTAACACATTCCCAACAATCAAATCAATTTTTAAGGAGGCAGGAATGCTATAGGTAATCAATTTACACCTTCAATCATGTGCTTTTTTTTGGGGATTATTGCTACGGTTAGCCTGCATACACAGGAGAGATTTTTAAGATCATCATGCAATTTTATATCCCATACATGAGTTGTTTTCCCCAAATGGAGAGGTATGCAGGTTGCAGTAACAATTCCCTTTCTCACGCTTCGTATATGATTTGCGTTGATCTCTAAACCCACGCAATAAAAATTTTCCATATCTATAACCAGTGCTGAACCCAGGCTTCCTATAGTTTCTGCAAGAACGCAGGATGCGCCGCCATGAAGCATTCCATAAGGCTGCTGTGTGCGCTCATTTACGGGCATTGACATCTGTATAAAATCATCGCCAATATCAACCCATTCTATCCCAAGAAATGCTGCCATAGTTTCTTTACCAAAGTCTCTAACATCGGAGAGTTTCAAAGATTTATTGAACCAAATAGACATTATTTGATTGATTTTTTAACGACGTCCGGAAGGAACTGGGCTACATCGCCACCATTGCGAATTACATCCCGGATTAATGTGCTGGCTACTGAGGTGTACTTAGGCAGGCAAGTTAAAAATATTGTCTCAACATTGTGTTCTAAACTCCTATTCATATCTGCGATAGCTTTCTCATATTCAAAATCATTTACGTAGCGTATTCCCCTAAGGATAAAATTCGCTCCAACCATTTTGCAGCAATTAACCGTTAAGCCATCATAAGCAAGCACCTGTATCTTTGGCTCGTTTGCATAAATTTTTTGTAGCCAATCAATTCTTTGTTCTTCGGAAAACATGGGGACTTTATTACTATTACGTCCTATGCCAATCACAAACTTTTCAAACAGCGGGAGCGCTCTGTCAATGATATCAGTATGGCCAAGAGTAACCGGGTCAAATGTGCCGGGAAATAAACAAGTTCTAACCATAGAATTTTTTAGCTGAGTGAATAATCTAATGAAAATTTTGCTTGTTGCTAAGTAAATATAGTACAGCCATACGCACGGCAACACCATTTTCAACCTGCTGCAAAATAATAGATTGATTTGAATCTGCAACATCGCTGTCAATTTCCACCCCCCTGTTTATGGGGCCAGGATGTAATATTACAATTTCCTTATCCAGGCTGTTTAAGAGTTTTTTGCTTAATCCGTAAGCAAGATTATATTCTCTTAAGGAAGAAAACAGAACCTGGTTCTGACGTTCTAATTGTATGCGCAGAACGTTGGCAATATCACACCATTGCAAAGCCTTTTTGAGATTGTATTCGACTTGTATATCAAATGCGCCTTTTATATATTTAGGAATCAAAGTTGGCGGGCCTGCAACCATTACTTCTGCTCCCGCTTTTTTTAGTAAATAAATATTACTTAAGGCGACACGTGAGTGCATTATATCACCAATCAATACCACTTTTTTACCTTCGAGAGTTCCACATTTTTCCTTTATTGAGAATGCATCCAGCAAAGCTTGCGTAGGATGTTCATTGATGCCATCTCCTGCATTTATTATAGCCGCCGGTATATGCTTCGCTAAAAAATGGGGAGCTCCGCTGGCGCTGTGTCGCATTACAACCATATCAACTTTCATTGATAAAATATTGTTAACCGTATCTAATAAAGTTTCACCCTTTGAAACCGAAGAACCAGACGCTGAGAAATTAAGCGTATCCGCGCTTAATCGTTTTTCAGCAAGCTCAAATGAGATGCGGGTACGGGTTGAATTTTCGTAAAATAAATTAACGATGGTTGTGTCCCGCAAAGAGGGCACTTTTTTAATAGGTCTCTGTAATACTTCTTTAAATTGGCTGGCAGTTTGAAGAATAAGATCAATATCTGCAGGTAGTAAATCTTTAATGCCTAGAAGATGTTGGGTGGAAAGTTGCATTAAAGGTCAAAGCTAAGAGAAAAAAAATAAATTGTGACTTTGGTTATAAAAAATAAAGAACTCTTACTTAAATTTTTTATGGCAAGAAATTTATCAAGGCAGTTTTGGCTTTTGTAAACTTATAATTGTTAAAAAAAATCTACAGACTAATAATGAAATCTACATTGAACTATGTGTAGTCTGTTGTCCTGAATTTTATAAATAAGGCGATGTTCATTATCAATTCTTCGTGACCACAATCCCGACAAATTTTCTTTCAATGGTTCAGGCT
>JBDTMP010000060.1:0-11784 GCA_039934215.1 Ginsengibacter sp. | reverse complement strand
ATATTTAGGTTTTAAAAAAATAGGAGACATGCTGCCGTATGACTATATACCACAACAGTGATGTTTGATGGACGATATACAAATGATAGCCGTTCAATTCTTCAATCAACTTTATATTTTATTTGAAAATTACTGGTGGAAATTGTCTGGTGAGAACCTATTTTATCCCTTTCACTTTCTCCCATATTTCAGGAAGCCTCTTCATTAATACAAGCTCTTTTCTTTTACTATAAAATTCCTGGATAGGAGTTCCCCAGTAAGATTTGTTGCCTTCTATACTCGAAGTAATTCCTGCCTGCCCCATCACTATGGCGTTATCGCCAATGTTGATAGTTTTGTTTACACCCACCTGTCCCCAAAGAATAACGCCATCCCCTAAAATAGTTCCGCCAGCGATGCCAACCTGTGCAGCGATGAGACAATTTTTTCCGGTAATTACTTCATGGCCCAAATGCACAAGGTTGTCAAGTTTAGTTCCTCTTCCAATAATTGTTGAATCGCTTACGCCGCGGTCAATAGTGCAGTTGGCGCCTATTTCAACATCGCTTTCTACTATTACATTTCCGCAGCTTTGCATTTTTTTATACCACACATCCCTGTTTTTTTTTGTGTTCATATAAAATGCATCGCTACCAATTACAGTTCCTGAATGTATCTCAACATTATCTCCGATTACCGTGTGATCATAAATAGTAACATTAGGATGTATGATGCAATTATCTCCAACTCTTACATGATTGCCCAGGAAAACATTAGGCATTATTATCGTGCTCTTTCCGGTAACCGCTGTATCGCTTATCATTTTTTTTGAGGGAGAAAAAGGAAGAAAATGATTCACAATTTTCAAATAAGCTTCAAACGGATCATCAGTTATAAATAAAGTTTTTCCTTCAGGAACTTCTGTTTTTTTATTAATAATAATGAAACTCGCTGCGCTGTTAATGCAAGTATCATAATATTTTGGATGGTCAACGAATACAATATCGCCTTCACGCACTTTATGAATTTCATTGATGCCGGTTGCGGATGAATTTTTACTACCTGCGATTTCAGCATTGATAAATTGCGATATCCATTGTGCCGAAACAGGAGAAGGAAATTTCATAAAAAATAATTTATGCATCAAAGATAAAGATTGCGTCTTGTAATGATTTAGAGACGTTTTTGAAAAAAATTTCAAAAAAATTTGAAAAAAATTTTCTTAAATAAAATGCATTTTTTTTGGTGTAATTATCTGAGAAGGTTTTTGAATGGAAATAATTTATACCAACATAAAAAAAGTAAATAAAAAATTTTTCTTTGAAACTATTGCACAGAGAGGCTTTGAAAGGCTGCGCCAAAAAATCTTATTTCAGGAAGCAATCTTTTTGTTAATAAAAAAAGTGAGCAGACCGAAAAATTCCCTCAAAAAATGTGTTGCCTTATCCACAACTCTTTTTAGAATGTTGATAAAATAATCACTAAAAATTTTCTAGTTAGAAGAATTTATTTTTAATATTGTGTAGGAAATTTATTTTCCTGTACTTACTAACCCATCAATATAACAAAGCCCGTGCATTTTTAACGACGGGCTTTTTTATTTTTACCAACATTTGAAGTGTATTTGTTTTAAAAAAATTTGAAATTATTTCATTGAATAAATATTTTGTAGTTCATAAACCATTCAATGTTCTTTCACAATTCTCCTCACAGGAAGGAAAAAAAACATTAAAAGATATTTTTAATGTACCTGCAAACGTATATCCTGTAGGGCGTCTTGATTATGATAGCGAAGGCTTATTAATATTGACTGACGATAAAAAATTAAACCATTGTCTTTTAAATCCCTTTCGCAATCATGAAAGAGAATACTGGGTGCAGGTTGAAAATATAATAACAAAGGATGCTATTGATAAATTAAAAAAAGGTGTCGGCATTAACATCAATGGTAAAATGCATATCGCCAAATCCTGTGATGCAAAAATATTTTTGCAACCTCCGGTTGTCTCAGAAAGAGTACCTCCCATCCGGTCAAGAAAAAATATTCCTGTAAGCTGGATACAGATAATTTTGACGGAGGGAAAAAACAGGCAGGTGCGAAAAATGACAGCCGCGGTTGGCTTTCCCACACTCAGGCTTATTCGTTATCGCATTGAACAAATTACAATTGATAAATTACAACCCGGTGAAATGAAAATGCTATCTCAAACAGAATTGTATAACTTGCTTCATATAAAAAAAGATAATTGACTATGTTAAAATCCATGACAGGTTTTGGAAGAGCCGAACAAACCGTAGGTGATAAAACGTTTTTAGTTGAAATAAAATCTCTGAACGGAAAGCAACTTGAAATAAATTTAAAAATTCCGCCACTATTAAAACCGTATGAATTTGATATAAGAAATTTGCTCCAGGAAAATTTGCTTCGTGGTACTGTTGAGTGTCTTATAATTATCAAGCAAAATGGTTCATCCAAACCAGTTGTTATAAATACCGATCTTATAAAAGCCTATTATAATCAAATAAGCGGGCTTGCTGCAGAACTGGATATTGATACTAACTCTGTATTAAGCGCTTTATTGAGGTTGCCGGAAGTAGTGTCGCCAAGCAATGAAATTCTTGGAGAAAATGATTGGGAAGAACTTAAGAAAGTAATGGATGCTGCAATAAAAGAATTGAACCACCACCGTATTGAAGAAGGAAAATCACTTGATAAAGAATTGCGCCTTCGCATAAAAAATATAAATGCGCAGGAGGAAGAAATATTAAAGCTTGAACCCAGGAGAAAGGAGCGCATGAAAACAGAATTGATTCAATTGCTTGAAGAAAACGTTGGTAAAGAAAATTATGACGCGAACCGGATGGAGCAGGAACTTATTTATTATATCGAAAAAATTGATATCAGGGAAGAGCAGGTCCGCCTTAAAAATCACTGTGAATATTTTATAAATATTATGGATACCAGTGAAGAAGCAAAAGGAAAAAAACTTTCATTTATAATACAGGAAATTGGAAGAGAAATAAATACCACCGGCTCTAAAGCATATGACTCCGATATTCAAAAATGCGTGGTTCTTATGAAGGATGATCTTGAAAAAGCAAAGGAACAAATCTTCAATGTGCTATAATTCTCTACCACTATTTTGAAAAGAAAACAAATTAATTTTGCAAAAAAATTATTTGAAAAAATTTATTCCATTATTACTGCTAACCGTAATAGCGCTGTCCTGTATAAAGATCGACCAGTTTGAAAAGACTGTGCAAATACCTTCCCGGCAATGGTTTTACAACAAAACACCCGCTTTTACATTTCATATTACCGACACTACATCTTTATACAATTTATATATTGTTCTCCGGCATAACGACGCCTATGATTACAATAACATCTGGCTTCGTCTCGGTACTCAATTCCCGGGTGATTCTATGCGTTTTCAAAATATAAATCTTACGCTTGCTAATGACGCCACAGGGTGGGAAGGCACCGGTATGGATGATATATTTGAAGTAAGAAAAAATATTAGCCAAGGGCCTGTACCTTTTAAAAAGCCTGGCGATTATACATTTTCCGTCTCACAAATAATGCGGGAGAATCCGCTCGAAAATATTCTAAATGTAGGAGTACGCGTGGAAAAAGTGAAGCTCCAGCCATGAACTGAAGCGCTGCAACAAAATCCTCATGGATTGTCCAGTTTTATAATTCAATTTAAATGTATATGGCGCGTCTGAAATCGCTCACAAATAATTTTAAAATAAAGAGGCTGCGCACTATTTATATTTTATATTGGTTTTTACTTACGTATGTAATAGCTGCTCTTGTTTTTTGGTTTATCGCTCTTAACCAGCAAAACATTGAACTCAGCCGCTACAGGCTTGATATGATTGATGCGAATGACAAAAAATATGACCATGAAGTTCGCAACATTTACGAGGCTAAACGCAGGAAGACAGCGCAATACCTTGGTGAAGGAATTACATTTTTTTTATTGATCGTGGCAGGTGCAGTATTTGTCTTCAGAGCTATTAAAAGGCAACTATACCAGTCGCAGCAACAGCAACATTTTATGATGGCAATAACTCACGAGTTAAAAACACCCATAGCCGTTACAAAGCTAAACCTGGAGACTTTACAAAAGCGCACACTTAACCAGGAACAGCAACAAAAGCTCATCAGCTCGACTATACAGGAAGCTGACAGGCTCAATGCGCTGTGCAATAATATGCTTCTTACAAGCCAGATTGAAGGAGGGGGATACAATATCATAAAAGAGAAAATTAATCTTGCTGAACTCGCGAAAGCTTGTGCGCACGATTTTATAATACGTTATCCGGTTAGAAAGATCCAAACTAATATAGAAGATGAAATTTTTGTTACCGGGGACAAAATGCTATTGCAACTTGCCGTTAACAACCTTTTGGACAATGCGATAAAATATTCCCGCAAAGACGACATAGTTTTGCTAAGCATTTATGCGGAGAAAAATTTAGCAAAGCTTCGTGTTAGTGATGAGGGCCCCGGCATTTTGCCGTCAGATAAGAATAAAATCTTTGAAAAATATTATAGGAGCGCAAACAGGCAGACTAAAGGCACGGGGCTTGGGTTATATCTCACTAAAAAAATAGTAGAGCAACACAATGGGAGCATCAATGTTACAGACAACTTACCACATGGCAGCATTTTTGAAATAAGCCTTGCCACTATAGAAAATTATTAAATTTTACCTTAAAATTTATGCAGCAAAAACAACTCTCTATTCTTCTTGTGGAAGATGAAGAAAACTTGCAGGATGCCCTGCGGTTAAATTTTGAAATGGAAGGATATGAAGTTACATCCGCATACGATGGAGCCGAAGCTTTGGAAGCTGTGCGAAATGAATATTTTGATTTGATAATACTTGATGTAATGCTGCCTGAAATTGATGGTATAAGTGTGTGTGAAAACATAAGGCTTAGCAATATGGAAGTGCCCATATTAATATTGAGCGCAAAAAATAACAGCGCAGACAGGGTTTTAGGTTTAAAAAAAGGAGCCGATGATTATCTGACAAAACCATTTGACCTTGAAGAACTATTATTAAGAGTTAATAAACTTATCAATAAAAGCAAGCGCATCTCAGCAAAAGAGCCGATTACAGAAGAATATATTTTTGGACAAAACAATATTAATTTCAAAGCATTGGAATGTACCAACGCAGACGGCGAAACGATTGCACTTACCAAAAAAGAAGCTATGCTTCTTAAATTGCTTATTGAAAATAAAAATGAAGTGGTAACACGTGAAAAAATTTTGCAGGCGGTGTGGGGTTACAATGTCTATCCTACCACAAGAACGATTGATAATTTCATTTTAAACTTCAGAAAATATTTTGAAAAAGACAGCAGAAATCCCAAACACTTTCACTCAGTAAGAGGGCTTGGCTATAAATTCACTGATTAGTAATACCATTTTAATGCGTATGCAATTGTGAAACGTAAAAAGGAAACGTGAGATTTTAAATACATATTTTAACGCACTGCTTATCCAGCAGGGCAACTACTTCTGAGGCCTTTTCATATACCACTTGTAAATGATTGGAATTGGATGGGGGTGCATATACATTTAATTCTATTTCATCGAGCAACGAGGAAAGCATAATAGATGTACCGAGGCCTACATTTCGTTTATCCAATTCTTCTGTCAATCTTTTTTTCGTAAGTTCTTCGCACGGCACTTTAAATTTTGCCGCCAAATATTTTTTGAGCGAAGCATCAAGAACCATATAAAATTCTGTCTCCCTTCCTTCCGTTAATTTAGTATGAGCTTCTGTTAATGGGCTTTCAGGAATTGTAAATTCATCTGCTGTTTCGGGAGCAGGAGAAGATCCGTAGAGAGTAGTTTTCAATAATTCACTTTTCTTTTTTTCAATTGATTTTCTGCGGGCGGTAAAAAAAATGAATGCCGACAGTAATGCAAAACCGGCAATAAAATAGGATCCATATTTTTTCCATGTACCCTGTGATACTTCCTCAGCTTTTAAATTTCTCACATAAGTTTTTTGAGGATTTCCTTTACCAGGGGTAACCCTGATTGTAAGCGGCTGCGTGTGTAAGGTTTTATACTTTTCCGATGACGGATCAAAAAAAGAAAATGATACAGGAGGAATTATATAAGTACCTGCTTTTGAAACCGTGAATGGATAGGTGAAAGTTTTATCTCCTTTCATTGGAACAGAAAATTTATCGATATCATCCGTCACTTTTGCTTCATAACCATCGATTCCTTCGGGCCAGTTTATCTTAGGTGGGTTTATTAAATGAATGTTTCCCTGGCCATCAAGATTTATTTTCACATTCCCCGCGTCATCTGTTGTAATATTCTTTTTTTCAAGTGAAGCGCTGAGACTGAAATTCCCAACGGCTCCTTTAAAATTATCGGGTTTGTTTTCCGGTGGCAAGGGCTTCACTGTAATTTCGACCGGTTTGCTTTTCATAGTAACATGCTCCTCAACAATTGAGTTTTGAGGCGATGTTGAATTAGCAAAATCCTGTAACATATCAAAAAACAAATCTCCCTTTTGGGCTCCTGCATAATCAGATTTAATAAAAGTTATCTTATTATCAGCCACCACGGGATCGAGGGTAATTGTTCCCGGCTGCAAAGGATATAATTGCACTTTTCGCAAGGTATAAACATTGTATTCCCTGCCGTTATATTTTTCAACTTTTACAGAATTGCTATTATTTAATTCCAGGTCGTTTACTGAAAAACCGTTAAACGAAGGCGCTTCCGTAACAACAGACTCCGAACGTAATCTTGTATATAATTTATAAGATGCAATAAGCGGTTGACCTGTGAAACAGCTTGTTTTACTTACATCAAGTTTCATAAAAAGATTCTTTTGAACTTTATCATTTACATTCTCCCCGTTCTTAAGAATGTAATCATCAAAGCGATGAATAGTGGGCTCAGCGGGAAAATCAAAATTCATGTTTCCGAAGGGTGATAATGAAATATTTCCCTGGCCCGATGTGGAGGAATTTGAAGGTGCATTTGTTACCTCTACATTTACAGGGCTTGTATAATATTCTTTACCATTTACCCTGGCCATTGCCGGCCCTATCACATATTTACCTGGATTTTTTGGTTTCAAATAAAAACCTATGGCAATGTATTGATCCGTTTTGCCATTCACTATACTCATGCCGCTTTGTTGATTGGGTCCGCTTACAATGTTGAAATTTTTGAAAGAAGGAGGAATGATGGTTTCAACGTCCGGCGCATTTTCAACCATAAACTGTATTTGCAAATAATCATTTTTGCCAATTGTTTTATCAGGACAAACAGCAGAAAATCTTATTTGAGCAAATGAAGACTTACTTACACAAATGCCACTAAGAAAAACCAAATAAAATAAAAGTTTGGCAGCGCCTGATTGTAAAAGTCTCATCATCTATACAATAAATAATGTTGAACTACAAATTTACTCTTAAAAGAAAAGGAATATTGATTGAAAAAAATATCGTGCTGTTAAAAAAATTTTAAATACAACTGAATTTAAGGCATATCTCCCGCCTGCGGCCTTATTATAATATCTTCTATGCAAGCCTGTGGCGACAGCCGGGAGGCGGCAAAAATTATTTCCGCTATATCGTTTACTTCTAAAATTCGTGAGGGCTCTACATTGGCACCCTCCCAGGATGATGTAAAAACTGCGCCGGCATAAATAGCAGTTACTTTTATATTATAAGGCTTCATTTCTTCCCTCAAATTTTTGCTGAAACCCATTAATGCGAATTTACTGATGCTATAAGAACCTCCGTTGTTATAGGCCTGCAAAGATGCTATGGAACAGATGTTAAAAATATGACCTCCCTTTCTTTTCATCATGGACGGGAGCAGCATCCTCGTTAAATGGTAAGCGCTGTATAAATTAACAGCAATCATTTTCTCGAGAGTTCCTTCCTCTTCATTATAAACGCTGCCAGGTAAAAATTGCCCCGCATTGTTGACCAGTATATCAATTGAGATATTTTGGCTGAGCAGCCAATTGCCAAATTCTATTACTCCTTTTTTTTCCGCAAGGTCTGCGACATAATATTTTATTACAACGCCCGCAGTTTTTTTATTCACTTCTTTTACAAATTCTGAAAGATCATTTTCATTACGGGCGCATATAAATACCTCGTTTCCGGGAACCGAGAATTTTTCAGCAATTGCTTTTCCAATACCTTTGCTTGCTCCGGTCACGACAATATTCATACTCTTATTTCGTTGAATAAAAAAATACAGTTGAACAACAAATCTAAAATTTTAAATCTAAATGGAGAGGCCCTTGAAACTATAGGCCTTCAGGAAAATAAAGCAAATGAAAATCCCGGAATGAAAAGTCCCTCTTCAAAATATCGTCATCTTTTTTTCGACCTTGACCACACTTTGTGGGATTTTGACTCAAATGCAAAAGAATCTCTTGTTGAACTCTATAAAACCTTCGATCTTGATCGAAAACTGATTATGAAGTTTGAGGAATTTTATCTTACCTACACAAAGCACAATAACATTTTGTGGGATCGCTACCAAAAAGGGCATGTAACAAGTGACGATTTGAAATGGAAACGTATGTGGCGAACATTGCTTGATTTTAAGATCGCCGATGAAGGTTTAGCTAAACAAATGAGCGCCCACTTTCTTGAAATTCTGCCGACTAAAAAGAAGGTCTTTGACTACACCTTCGAGATACTTGAATATTTAACTAAGAAAAATTATTCTATTCATATTATAACCAATGGGTTTGAAAAAACACAGTGGAGCAAGCTTAATAATTCCAATCTTTCAAAATACTTCACTCATGTGATCACGTCAGAAATTTCTAATTCTGTGAAACCAAAAAAAGAAATTTTTGAGTATGCATTAAATAAAACAAATGGAATTCTTGAAGAATGTATTATGATTGGAGATAATCCTGATGCAGACATCCAGGGCGCCATCAATGCAGGTATGGATACCATTTTTGTAAACCACATCATGGCGAATTGTATATTGAAGCCTACCTATACTATCCATCATTTAAAAGAATTGGAAGCCATTCTTTAAAGGCTTTTTGAATTTCGCAGCGAAACGAAAATTTAAACGGAACCGCATTATTATAGGAACATTATAATGCGCCTTCAGCAAAAGTATCTCCCTGGTTAAGGTCCCCTGTTTCAAATCCCTTTTTAAACCAATACATTCGCTGCTCCGATGTGCCGTGGGTAAAAGCATCGGGCGTAACCCTGCCCTGGGCCTCCCGCTGGAGCCGGTCATCACCAATAGCATTGGCAGCATTAAGTGCTTCAGAAATATCGTTGGGATCAATTACGTTTTTCATCTTTTGATCATAATGCGCCCACACACCGGCATAAAAATCCGCCTGCAATTCCAGTCGGACTGAATATTTATTGTATTCTCCTTCGCTCACCTGTTGCCGTATACGATCCATTTTTTGGGTTATGCCCAAAAGATATTGTACATGATGGCCCACTTCATGCGCTACTACGTAAGCCATTGCGAAATCACCTGATGCATTAAACCGTTCCTTAAGCTCCCGGGCAAAAGAAAGGTCAATATATACATCGTGATCAACCGGGCAATAAAAAGGCCCCGAAGCGGAACTGGCCCCACCGCAGCCGGAAGTGGTTTCATCCCTGAACAGAACGAGTGTAGGCTTGTTATAATTTCTTCCCATATCCCCAAATATTTTAGACCATACATCTTCAGTGTCCGCCAGGACAACTTTTACAAAAGCAGCTTCCTGGTCATCGGCAGCTTTCTGTTCCGCAGTCATTTCCTGTTGCTGCTCTGGCGGGAACGTTTGTTGCAAATCGCTTACATCACCGCCTCCCAAAAGGAATTTTGCCAATAAAAAAATAACACCGATCAGCCCGCCTCCAACCGCTACGTGGCCTCCAGTGATGCCCCTGCGATCATCCACATTTGAGCTTTCTCTTCTACCTAACCATTGCATATTGTAAAAATTGAAGGATTAAAAATTTTGATACACTACTTTTGGAAATTGTAGAAAATTTGGTGCCATAAATTTGTTCCCCAATAATCGGGATGAAAATTTTTTTGGTGATCACAAAAAGTGTCTTATAAAACTAATGCTCTTATAAAACTAAAACGCCGGACGCTGTAAAAATTATTTCCTTTTTTGACGCCGTTATTTTAGCCACCTCTTCTTCAGATTTTCCCGCATCTTTTGCATAATGCTTCAGCATTTCAACTGAAGTTGTTGCTTTTTCAGCGGTTCCATTCAACACCACTTCTTTACCGTCAATATTTTTAGGAACAAAAAATTTATAATCTTTAAAACGTATCATAATATTTTGTCCATCATCTTTTGCAATTTTCATCCAGCAACCTTTTTCCTGGCATACACTTACAACTTTACCTTTCAGCTTACCAGTAAATTGTTTTTCTGATTCGAGCGTTTTCTCAAGGTCCGCTACACTTACGGCTCCTTTATCATTAATTGCAGATCCGTACACAACTCCTTTTTCAGCAGGCATTAGCTGCGCAAAAGCATGAGCTGAAAAAAAGAAAGATACCAATAAAATTATTTTTTTCATCTGCAGAGAAATTTAATGACAAACTTAATTAAATTACTGATGCCATTTCATGGAAGCATGATCAGTAGTTTTACTTTTTAATAAAATAAACAATTCTAAAATGCTAAATATATTAGTGTTGATAACTTATAATATCTATCTTTACCCTTCTCATAACTTTACAGCAATTTAGCAACTATTTAAATATTATTATGGCAACTACAGAAAAGGCTTTAGAAAAAGCCACTGAAAAAAATTCAGAGAAATTAAAGGCGCTCAAACTTACCATGGATAAAATCGATAAAGATTTTGGTAAAGGAAGTGTAATGATGATGAACGAGCGTTCCCAGGAACCGCAGGCTGTAATTTCAACCGGCTCTATAGGACTTGACGTTGCACTGGGAATCGGAGGCTTACCCAAGGGGCGGGTTGTGGAAATCTACGGACCGGAATCTTCAGGTAAAACAACGTTGGCGATTCATGTAATTGCAGAAGCACAGAAAAAAGGCGGTATGTGTGCGATAATTGATGCCGAGCATGCTTTTGACAGTGCCTATGCAAAACGATTGGGTGTTGATGTTGATAATCTTTTAGTGAGCCAGCCCGATTATGGAGAGCAGGGTTTGGAAATCGCTGACAGGCTGATTCTTTCAGGAGCTTTGGATGTCGTGGTAATAGATTCTGTTGCAGCGCTTGTGCCTAAGAGTGAGCTTGAGGGTGAAATGGGCGACAGCAAAATGGGTATGCAGGCAAGGTTGATGAGCCAGGCTTTAAGAAAATTAACGGCGACAATCAGTAAAACAAATTGCTGCTGCATTTTTATCAATCAATTAAGAGACAAGATAGGAGTAATGTTTGGCAACCCTGAAACGACTACCGGTGGTAATGCACTGAAATTTTATGCATCGGTTCGTCTTGATATTCGCCGCATGGCGCAAATAAAAGATGGCGATGAATCAATAGGGAATCGTGTAAAAGTGAAAGTAGTTAAAAACAAAGTGGCTCCTCCATTTCGGATAGCAGAATTCGATATTATTTTTGGAACTGGGATATCAAAGACAGGTGAAATAATTGATATGGGTGTTGAGATGGGTGTTATACAAAAAAGCGGTAGCTGGTTTAGCTATGATACCACAAAGCTTGGACAGGGCCGTGATGCAGTAAAACAACTTCTTACAGATAATCCTGAACTTGCTACAGAACTCGAAGGAAAAATAAGAACAAAGATTGCAGAATTAAATG
>JBDTMP010000059.1:0-2486 GCA_039934215.1 Ginsengibacter sp. | reverse complement strand
ATGTAGGCGCCGTCTCCATACACATTAAATTCTGTACCCGGTGCAGCATATTGCAGGTAGTATTTATTGTTGTGCTTCGTCATCCATGCGCCTTCCATGTAGCCGCGCAAAATTGTATCAGAATGATTTTCACCAAAGCGCTCCCATCCATGTTTTTTACCATCAAGGTTAAAAAGCTCCCATGTTTTTTCTGAAGGCCGAAAACGATTTTCCTTATCGAGTTTCTTTGCTCTGATCGGATAAGTATTACTGGAGCCCCAATACATGTATGCCTGGCCGTTATCATCAATAAAAAGATCAGGATCCTGCAGGTCATTTAAAATTGACGGTACCGCTTTCCAGTTTCCCCGCTTTGGATCATCAGTATAAAGAACACTCATAGAACCAGACGGGTCACCGGTTACATACAAAACCGAATCTTTATAATTATGCGCCGCAGGAGCGTTGGAACCCTGGAAATACCATTTTTCAGGATAAATAAAATCCCAGTTATTTAAATCCGTTGAATGCCAATAACCCATAGACCGCGTAACAAACATGTAATATTCATTCCTGAATTTTACAACCGCCGGGTCAGCGCCGGAGCGATAAGAAATGTCATTATTTGAATTGTAAATCATATACGTGTAATCGAGGTTCAAAGGATTACAGTACGTATTCATTTGCAGTGATTGGGCCTGCACATCCAATTGGAGAAGGGATAAAATAAATAGAAAGCTAACCGTTCGTTTTGAGGTAATAATCATGTATCCACTTAGATTTATTTATTTATTTTACAATTTTTATTTTTTTACTAACACTGTTTTATATTTCTGAAAGTGACAAAAAAAATGCTTTTCATTTTTCTATATTTTCTTTAAATAATTTTTGATCAAGACTCCATTTAAACGGGCCTGTAAAAAAGAACAAAATCCCAATTAATGCAAAAAGAAATGGATGCTGATCTTCTTCATAAAATTTTCCTGTACCAATTATAAAAACAATAAAGAGCATCGTGATGGCCATACACAAAGATGCCACACGTGTAAACAATCCAAGGGTGATCAGAATGCCGCTAATTAGTTCCATGCTTTTACCCAGATAAGCCATAAATAAAGACGCAGGCATATTATGAATTACTTCCCATTTAGCGTATTCTTCGATCCGTGCACTATTAAAAACCTCCCGCCCATGGTAGATAAGAAAAATACCAATTATCATTCTAAATAAAGCCAATGCTTCATTTTTCCAAAATGGCGTTGATAAATAAAAATTTTTCATGTTTTATATTAATTCAGCATCCTCCATTAAACTATCTTTCTGAAAATCCCGGGGAATCAATTTATGAAATCCCCTGGGTAAAAAACATATCATAGAAATCTATTTCAGCGCCTCATCTTTTTCTTTCTCTAAAAAATTAGCACCGGAACTAATCTCTTCAGTTTCCCATTCCATCAATGCCTCATCGGGTACCGCCTTAAGCGGGACAGTACTTGATTTTGACGGCTCGTTATAAGGAACATTTTCACTCCTGTTATAAACAGATATAAGCGACCAGCGGGCTGAGTCAGAAAGATTCGCTTCTGAACGATGCAATAAGTTACTATGAAAAAATAATGCATCCCCGGCATTGATTTCAACATAAATTAATTCCATAGTCTTCAAAGCTTGATCAACATAGTGCTGTGATGCACCTACCTGCTCGCCGGCAAACCCATGTTCAATACGTCCCATTTTATGTGAACCTTTTATAACCTGCAGGCAGCCATTTTCTTTATTAGCGTTCGTAATTGCAATCATTACCGACATCATTTGATCTGGCAGCAGAAATTCATTTTTATACCAGTAACCATAATCCTGGTGCCACTCCCATGCACCGCCCACCTTTGGTTCCTTCTGCATAAGCTTGCTGTGGAAATGACAAACCTGGCTATCACCATCCATTAAATTGTCAACCGAATCAACCATGCGTTTACTTTTTGTAAGCAAGCCATAGGCATCGTTGCCGGGCGTGTACCATAAAGTAAGCTTTGTTTTTTTTCCTGATTGATCATTTAAATCAAATGCATGTTTTTGCAAATTTTTATCGGCTGTAGCTATTTCATAAAGTTTTTCTATCTCCTGTGTTTTCAAAAAGTTTTCAACTATTAAGTAGCCGTCTTTTTCATAAGAAATTTTTTGCTGTGTGGTTAATTCAAAATGTAACATGTTGAAAGATTTTAATTAATTTTTATTTTCTTTGAAAACATCCATTCGAAAAGCCCGGGTTCTTTGAAAGCATCGTCCCAACTGTTGTGTCCATCTTCAGGGTATATAGTAAGTTTCACCTTCGCACCCGCTTTTTTCAAAGCAGTTGCCATCTCTTTTCCGTATTCAACAGAAATCGCGGAATCCTTTTGCCCATGAAATATCCACCAGTTTGTTTTCTTCAACTTCTTCGCGGTTGACGGATCGGCGGCACCGCAAATTACAAATGCTGCCGCGAATGTTTTAGGCATTCGATATAC
>JBDTMP010000058.1:0-11489 GCA_039934215.1 Ginsengibacter sp. | reverse complement strand
AAAACTTTTTTTGTTCAACTAAACTTTCATTCTTTACTTTGTGCCTCAAATGAATCAAACACTTTACATACATCATCATCATTTTTTTACCAGCGGGTAAGCTATGTTGTTGAATATGTAATGATCATATTTTCAAAAAAAGGCTTACTGGTTAGTGAGCCTTTTTTCATTTTAAATACGTGTCATGTTAAAAATAGCTGTGCAGAAATCAGGAAGATTATACGAACATTCACTGCAACTTTTAAAAGAATGCGGCATTGAGCTGAACAATGGGAACCGGCAATTAAAGGCTGCCTCTATTGATTTTCCACTCGAGGCATATTTTTTACGCGACGATGATATTCCTCAATATGTTTTTGACGGAGTCGCGGATATAGGAATTGTGGGTGAAAATGTGGTGTTTGAAAAAAACAAAAATGTTCAAATAATGAACAGGCTTGGTTTTGGAAAATGCAGGCTTAGTATCGCCATTCCCAAAGCCATGGAGTACAAAAACGCCAGGGACCTGCAGGGATTGAAAATTGCTACTTCTTATACAGGCTTGTTGCAAAAATTTCTGGATGAGAAAAATGTAGATGCTGAAATTCATGAGATCAGCGGCTCGGTTGAAATAGCGCCGGGCATTGGCCTTGCAGAGGCGATTTGTGATCTCGTAAGCAGCGGAAGCACACTTTTTACAAATGGATTGAAAGAAGTGGAAGTGGTTTTAAAATCAGAAGCAGTATTGATAGCGAGGCACGACCTTGGTGATGAAAACAAAGAAATATTATCAAATTTATTGCTTAGAATAAATGCAGTGAAAACCGCGAAGCATAATAAGTACATCATGTTGAATGCTCCCAATTCACAATTAAAAAATATAGCGGGAGTTTTGCCTGGAATGAAAAGCCCCACTATCGTTCCATTGGCTGAAAGCGGCTGGAGCAGCGTTCAAAGTGTAGTAAATGAAAATGATTTTTGGAGCATCATCGAAAAATTGAAATCATTCGAAGCAGAAGGAATCATTGTCGTCCCCATAGAAAAAATGATATTATAAAAAAGAAACGATGAATAATATAGTTATAGAACCCGGAAAAGAATTATGGCCAATGCTCGCTCAGAGACCGCAGAATAGCGCTTTAAAAATTGAAAGTGTTGTTTCCGAAATTCTTAAAGATGTAAAAGAAAATGGGGATGCCGCCGTTTCCAAATATTCATTAAAATTTGATGGCTATGCGTCCAAACGTTTATTGGTGAGCTCACTGGAAATTGATGAAGCAGCTAATGATATTGAACCAGTTTTAATAGACGCCATTTTGTTGGCAAAAAATAATGTTGAAAAATTTCATGCTGCACAGGTTGAAAAGAAAATTAAGAAAATTGAAACTTCTCCGGGAGTTATATGCTGGAGAAAAAATGTCCCGGTAGAGACGGTCGGATTATATATTCCTGGTGGTACTGCGCCTCTTTTTTCAACGTTATTAATGCTTGGTATTCCCGCGAAATTGGCAGGCTGTAAAAATATTATTGTATGCACACCACCCGGTAGCGATGGTAAAATTAATCCCGCGATACTTTTTGTAGCTAAAGCTCTCGGGCTAAAAAATATTTACAAAGTTGGCGGAGCGCAGGCTATAGCTGCAATGGCTTATGGTACTGAAAGTATTTTAAAGGTTGACAAGATTTTCGGGCCGGGTAATAATTATGTGACTAGCGCAAAAAAACTGGTAAGCATTGAAGGAACTGCTATTGATATGCTTGCGGGTCCAAGCGAGCTTGCTGTATACGCTGACGAGACTTCTGATCCTGCATTTATAGCTGCTGATCTTTTGAGCCAGGCGGAGCACGGCATTGATTCCCAGGTTGTGTTGGTTGCAGCGAATATTGATATTATTCAAAATGTTGTAGTGGAAATTAGCGTGCAAATGAACTCTTTGGTAAGAAAAAATATTATAAATCAAAGTCTTGTTCACAGCAGGCTTATCTTAATTGAGGATACACAAAAAGCGTTTGATTTTTTAAACTATTACGCTCCCGAACATTTAATTATTGCATCCAAAAATGCAAAGAAACTTTCTGAATATGTTTCAAATGCGGGAAGTGTTTTCCTGGGAAATTATTCATCAGAAAGTTCAGGTGATTATGCATCGGGACCCAATCATTCTTTGCCTACCGGCGGCACGGCGACTACCTTTAGCGGCGTATCTGTTGATAGCTTTGTTAAAAAAATTACTTTTCAAAAAATAAGTAAAAAGGGAATAAAAAATATCGGGCCTTCAGTGGCGGTAATGGCAGAAGCAGAAGGGCTTGACGCACATAAAAGTGCCGTAAGTATTCGCTTGAAAAAATTAGAATTATGATACCATTTGACCTTGATGGACTGGTGAGAAAAAACATAAAGAATTTAAAACCTTATTCATCCGCAAGGAGTGAATACAGCGGCAACGCATCAATATTTCTTGATGCCAATGAAAATAGTTTTGGTTCCCCTCTTGCTGAGAATTTTAATCGCTATCCTGATCCATTGCAATGGCAGCTAAAGGAGAAACTTTCAAAGATTAAAGGGACTCCGCCGCATAATATTTTTATTGGAAATGGAAGCGATGAAGTGATTGATCTTGCCTACCGTATTTTTTGTGAGCCGGGTAAAGACAATGTCATCGTTTGCCCGCCTACGTATGGTATGTATGGCGTAAGTGGAAACATAAATGATGTGGAGATAAAGGAAGCAATGCTCACTTGTGATTTTCAGCTTGATGTTGATGCGATTTTAGAAATGATAAATAGCAATACCAGGCTGCTTTTTATTTGTTCTCCCAACAATCCTACGGGTAATAATATGAATCGTGTGGCTGTAGAAACTCTTATTAATAATTTCCCAGGGCTTGTAATTATTGATGAAGCATACATTAATTATTCACGCCAAAAGTCTTTTTTGCAGGAACTTACCGAGTATGAGAATTTGATAGTAATGCAAACACTTTCCAAAGCATGGGGACTTGCTGCATTGAGACTCGGTTTATGTTTTGCTTCCGAAAAAATTATTGATCTATTCAATAAAGTGAAACCCCCTTATAATATCAACAAAGCTTCGCAGCAACTGGGCATTGAGGCACTGTCAAACATCAATGAGGTAAATAAGAATATAGAAATAACTGTTGAACAAAGAAGTATTTTAAAAAAACAATTAATAGAATTTAATTTCATTCAAAAGATTTATCCTTCTGACTCGAATTTTATTTTGATTAAAGTTCTAAATGCAGATAAATTATATCAATACTTATCAGCTAAAAAAATTATTGTGAGAAACAGGAGCCAAGAACCTTTGTGTGAAAATTGCCTGAGAATCACTGTGGGTACGCCAAAAGAAAATGACACATTAATTGAAGCATTAAAAAATTATAATAAATGAGTAAGAGAGTTTTATTTATTGATCGCGATGGGACGCTCATAAAAGAAGCCCCGCCAACTTACCAGCTTGATGCATTTGCCAAGCTTGAATTTTACCCTCATGTATTTGAATATCTTGGTAAAATCGTTAAAGAGTTTGATTATGAATTGGTGATGGTTACCAACCAGGACGGGCTTGGCACTGCGGCATTTCCTGAAGATTCTTTTTGGCCCATACAACATTTTATTCTCAGGGCGTTGGATAATGAGGGAATTACTTTCTCCGAAATATTTATTGACCGTTCTTTTCCTAATGAAAATAAATTAACTAGAAAGCCGGGCACCGAAATGCTCAAAGATTATTTAAACCTTGACAGATGTGATCTCGCAAATTCTTTCGTTATCGGTGACAGGCTTACCGATGTGCAACTTGCGAAAAACCTTGGCTGTAAAGCCTTTTGGCTCAACAATCATGACAATCTGGGAAATCATGAATTGGAAGCGACAGCAGAAAGTTTGAAAGAAACCATTGCTTTTGAGACACAAAACTGGAAAGATATTTATGAATTTTTGCTGGAACCTCCACGAAAAATTTCTCATTCCCGGAACACAAATGAAACCAAAATTCAAATAGATATTAACCTGGATGGAAATGGTAAAGCTGAAATTCAAACAGGTTTAGGTTTTTTCGACCACATGCTTGAGCAGGTTGCAAAGCATTCGGGAATGAACCTGAATATTATTTGCAAAGGCGACCTGCATATTGATGAGCATCACACCATTGAGGATGTTGCCATAGCTTTCGGCGAAGCCCTGTTAAAAGGATTAGGAGATAAGAGAGGAATGGAAAGATATGGTTATACGCTTCCTATGGATGATTGCCTGGCTCAGGTTGCCATTGATTTTGGTGGCAGAAGCTGGCTGGTTTGGGAAGCAGAATTTCATCGTGAAAAAATAGGAGAAATGCCAACAGAAATGTTCTATCACTTTTTTAAATCTTTTAGTGATGCTTCAAAATGTAATTTAAATATCAAAGCGGAAGGTGTGAATGAACATCATAAGATTGAATCCATTTTCAAAGCATTTTCGAGATCAATAAAAATGGCGATAAAGAGAGATCCGTTCAATAAAAGCCTTCCAACAACTAAAGGCGTATTATGAAAATCGCAATTATCAAATACAATGCCGGCAACGTACAGAGTGTATTGTATGCATTACAACGATTAGGTATAGCCGCAGTTGTGACCGACGACCATAACGAAATAAAATCCGCCGATAAAGTAATATTTCCGGGAGTTGGTAATGCAGGCTCGGCTATGCAATATTTAAAAGAAAATGGTTTAGATAAAATTATTACTTCTCTCCGGCAACCTGTATTAGGCATTTGTCTCGGCTTGCAATTAATGTGTGATCATAGTGAGGAAGAAGACACTGAATGTCTTGGAATTTTTAATGTAACTGTAAAAAAGTTTTCTGAAAACGCAAAACCTGGAAGCAGACTTTCATTCAAAATTCCTCACATGGGCTGGAATACGATTTACAATCTTTCTTCTCCCTTATTTGAAGGTGTAGAGGAAAATTCATTTGTATATAATGTGCACAGTTATTATGCTTCGCTTTCTGCACAAACGATAGCCGTAACTGATTACATTAATCCCTACAGTTCGGCTATGCATAAAAATAATTTT
The DNA here is from genome assembly GCA_039934215.1 of Ginsengibacter sp. Classification (GTDB taxonomy): domain Bacteria; phylum Bacteroidota; class Bacteroidia; order Chitinophagales; family Chitinophagaceae; genus Ginsengibacter. Next base: position 6,432 of record JBDTMP010000058.1, on the reverse strand, counting down.
TACGGCGTGCAGTTCCATACTGAAAAATCGGCTCTGACCGGGGCGCATATACTTTCAAATTTTTTAAAAATCTCTTAATGGATTTAATACCTGCTATAGATTTAATTGACGGAAAATGTGTTCGCTTGTCAAAGGGAGACTATTCAAAAAAAATTATTTACAGCAATTACCCGGCGGATGTCGCTAAAACTTTTGAAGCATCGGGAATTGGAAGACTGCACATAGTTGACCTGGATGGCGCTGCAGGAAATGGTTTTACAAATCTCAAAACATTAGAGAACATCGCGGGTAAAACAAAAATGATTATTGATTTTGGAGGAGGTATAAAATCTACTGGGAATGTTTCTTCTGTATTCAACGCAGGCGCGTCCATGATAAATGTAGGAAGTGTGATTGTGAAAGATCCGGATTTGTTTGCCCAATGGATTGTAAATTTTGGTCCCGAAAAATTTCTACCGGGAGCTGATGTGCTCGACAGGAAGATAAAAATACATGGATGGAAGGAAGAAACCGGTATTGATATTTTTGATTTTATACAGGGCCTGATTGTGCTTAAATTAAAGACTATTTTCTGTACCGATATATCCAAAGATGGAATGCTAATGGGGCCAGCAATTGATTTGTACAAGGATATTTTGCAGAAATTTCCGTCTCTCAATCTTATCGCCAGTGGAGGGGTTTCCTCTTACGAAGACCTTTGTGTTTTAAAAGAAGCGGGATGTAATGGCGCTATTGTTGGCAAAGCTTTTTATGAAGAAAAAATAACATTGAAGCAAATGGAAAATTTTATAAAAAATAATTAATGCTGGCAAAAAGAATTATACCGTGTCTTGATATTAATAATGGAAGAACTGTCAAGGGAATAAATTTTGAAAATATTTGTGATGCCGGAGATCCTGTCGAGCTTGCCATGTATTATTCTCTACAGGGCGCAGACGAGCTTGTTTTCCTGGATATCACTGCTACAGTTGAGAAGAGAAAAACATTGGTGTCTTTGGTGAAAAGCATCGCCTCTCATATAAATATTCCATTCACAGTTGGCGGCGGTATTTCTTCTGTTGCCGATGCTTACGCATTGTTGCAGAACGGCGCCGATAAAATTTCAGTGAATTCAGCAGCCTTTAAAAATCCTGTTATTATAAAAGAAATGACCAGCGAATTCGGCAGTCAGTGTGTGGTTCTCGCAATAGATACGAAAAAGGAACCAGATGGGAAATGGTATGTTTATTTAAATGGTGGCAGAGTCAAAACAGAAGTACCGGCTTTTGATTGGGCAAAACAGGCAATCGATCTTGGCGCCGGCGAAATACTTCTCACATCCATGAATAATGATGGAACTAAAAAAGGGTTTGCAGAAGATATAACTTCAATATTATCTGCTGAATTACCGGTGCCAATAATCGCATCCGGTGGTGCGGGAACTCTGCAGCATTTTGCAGATGTCTTTATAAACGCTAATGCAGACGCCGCACTGGCAGCAAGTGTTTTTCATTACCGTGAAATAGAAATTCCAAAATTGAAACAGTATTTATTTGATCAAAATATTAATGTAAGAATATGAACTCTACCATAGACTCGGCTGATTTTTTACAATCAATTGATTTTTCAAAATCGCCCGGTAATCTTGTGCCTGTTATTGTTCAGGACGATGTTACGGGTAAAGTATTAATGCTCGGCTATATGAATTCACAGGCTCTCCAACAAACTATCGAGACTAAACTGGTAACATTTTATAGCCGCAGTAAACAAAGGATTTGGGTAAAAGGCGAAACAAGTGAAAACTTTTTACACCTTACAGATATTAAGCCAGATTGTGATAATGATACATTGCTCGTTAAAGCGAATCCTGACGGCCCTGTATGCCATACCGGTGCAGATACCTGCTTCAATGAAGCAAATACATCTGATAATTTTTTAGCTCTGCTTGAAGAAGTTATCTCATATAGAAAGCAAAACCCCGATACTAAATCTTATACATCTTCTTTATTTGAAAAGGGAATAAATTCCATTGCGCAAAAGGTAGGTGAAGAGGCTATTGAAATAATTATAGAATCCAAGGATGACAATGAAAAGCTTTTTTTAAATGAAGCAGCCGATCTGTTATTTCATTATTTAATTCTCCTGCAGGCAAAAGAAAAAAGACTAAACGACGTTGTTGAAATTTTAAAAGAGAGGCATAAAAAAAATTAGCACTATTAAAGGCTATCATCGCGAGATAAGAAAAGTAACTAAATCAAAAGTGCATTCTCTTCTGATATGTCTTTATTAAAATTGATTTACCTGCGCTACCAAAAAGATCCAGAAAAAATGGACCCAGTCTTTACAACATTGGAGCAATACCATATCACAATTAAGCATCATTTTCCGCGCTTACGTTTAAATTTTGTAAAAATGGAAACTTCACTTATGCAAGAACGAAGCAATTGCATTGTGGCATCAACATTACCTGAAAGAAAAAATCGCCGGGCATTCAGCCCGGTCTTTTTAGCAAGAACTTCGCTGCTGGCTTTGTGCCATCAATATTATTAATAACTGACACGGTTCCATAAAAAAAATCCCGGATTTTAGTACCCGGGATTTTAATTCAATAGCAATTACTCTTATTTTTCTTCTGTTTCTTTTTCTGTAGAAGTTGCATCTTCCTCTTTTTCATCATTAGCTACAGAAGCTTCCATAGTGCCTGTGTTTTTTTCAGCATCTTCCTCTTTTTTCTCCGGAGCTTTTTCACTTGCTTTGGAATCAACATTCACGTCATCAATTGATTTCTCTTCCTTGGCTTCTTTTTTGCCGGGAGCTTTGTTACTTTCTTTGGATTCAATCTTCACTTCATCAATTGTTTCTTCTTCCCTGGCGGGGGCATTTTCACTTGCTTTGGAATCAACATCCACGTCATCAATTGCTTTTTCTTCCTTGGCTTCTTTTTTCACGGGAACTTTATTACTTGCTTTGGATTCAATCTTCACTTCATCATCCTCCGTTTCCTCTTTTACTTCTTCCTTTACCTCTGGCGTTTTCTTATTCTCTGTTTCAATTTTTTCTGGCGAAACTTTATTACTTACTTCTGTCTCGCCTTCATTATCCATTTTCTTTTTCAGATCAGCTAATACTCCGAGGTCTCCCAAAGTTGTTTTTTCAACTTTGCTCTGGATATTTTTTACTGCCTTTTTGGTGGTTTCAGCATCTGCTCGTTTTTCTTTTATCTGGGCATTTTTTTCGTCTGCTTTTACCTGCTCCCAAATGCGGCTATGACTTAATATAATTTTTTTATCGTTACGGTCAAATTCAATAACCATGAACGGAGCAATTTGGTCGATGCCTACCGTTTTTTCATCTTCCATGCGCAGGTGGCGCGCTGGTGCAAAACCTTCAAGGCCATATGGTAACTGAACGATTGCACCTTTATCATCTTTTCTTGTTACGGTTCCTTCATGAATACTTCCAACAGGAAAAGTTTCTTCGAGTGAGTTCCATGGATCTTCTTCAATTTGTTTATGCCCAAGTTGCAGTTTGCGATTGTCTTTATCAATACTCATGATTATTACATCAATCTCATTGCCCACTTTAGTGTATTCGTTGGGGTTATTAAACCTTTTCAGCCAACTCAAATCACTTATGTGTATCATTCCTCCAATGCCGGGAGATAATTCAACAAAAACTCCGTATGGTGTAATATTTTTTACCAATCCTTTATGTTTGCTGCCTTCAGGATATTGCTGCTCAATTGTATTCCATGGATCTTGAGTCATTTGCTTAATAGAAAGACTCATTTTACGATCTTCTTTACTGAGCGTAACAACCTTGGATTCGTATTCATCGCCAAGCTTAAAAAATTCTTTAGCATTGATCGGTGTGTTTGCCCATGTGATTTCACTTACGTGAACAAGACCCTCAACCCCCGGGAATATTTCAAGGAAAGCACCATAATCTTCAATATTAACGACCTTGCCTTTTACGATTTCACCTTCTTTAATAGTATCTGGTAAAGTATCCCATGGATGAGGCGTCAATTGTTTCAATCCAAGGCTTATTCTCTTTTTATCATCATCAAAATCAAGAACAACTACATTTAACTTCTGATCAAGTTTTAATACTTCACTCGGGTGATTTATGCGGCCCCAACTAATATCAGTGATATATAATAAACCATCCAAGCCACCAAGATCAAGGAAGGCTCCGAAGTCGGTTATGTTTTTAATCGTTCCTTCCAGTACCTGGCCTTTTTCAAGTTTGCCGATAATTTCAGCACGCTGTTGTTCAATATCACTTTCAATAAGTGCCTTATGCGATACCACTGCGTTCTTTATCGCTTCATTTATTTTTACAACTTTAAATTCCATCGTTTTGCCCACAAACTGGTCGTAATCAGTTACAGGTTTTACATCTATCTGTGAACCTGGCAAAAATGTTTCCATTCCAAACACATCCACAATAAGGCCGCCCTTTGTTTTACTGGTCACAAGGCCTTTTACAATTTCTCCTGTTTTGTGCATATCAACAATACGCTCCCAGGCTCTTGTAGTCCTGGCCTGCTTGCGGCTTAAGTGCAGGTTACCATCTTTATCTTCTTTTTCGGCAACCATTACTTCTACATCATCACCTACTTTAAGATTAGGGATGTCCCGAAATTCGTTCAATCCTACAAGCCCGTCACTTTTGAAGCCAATGTTGATTACCACATCTGTTTTGGTCATCCCGACTACAGTACCTGTGACCATTTCATTATCATTGATCTGCTTGAAAGTTTTATCGTAAACCTCGTCGTATTTTTTTCTTTCATCTTTATCGTAGGAAGTCACATTTCTTTTATCTACGCTCCAGTCAAAATCATCATGAGCGCTTGCAAGCGCTTCTTCGTGAATTTCAGCATCTGATGGTTGCGGCTCAGTGGCAGCCGCGGTAGAATCTACGTCAGGAAACTCCGGGAAGGGTACTCCTTCAATACCACCCTGTGGCATTTCGTCAACTGATGATTTAATTTCTGCGTCCGTAGGCTTAGCCTGGTCTCCTGTAATTGAATTTTCTGTTTGATTATCCATATTATTTTCAACAGGTAATTTTTTTATTGCTGCATCCCGTTGGATTTCGGAATCCTGTACATCAGCATTTTGGTTAATAATTTTGTTACTCATATCATAGTCCCAATGTTTTTTTTATTTTGGGACTGCAAAAGTAAGATAATACTGCGATTTAATGGCTTTGTATTTGGAATTTTCTTTCATCAGGTTGGAATAAATAACATTCATTTATAATGCTTGTATTGCATAAATTGCACATCATTCTTTTTTTGTACAAAAAAATTATTAATGAAGCGTTGGATTGAGAGCCTTCAGCATACGAGCATAGTAAAAGCAATAGTTTATTTCCTGGTCGGAATTTTCACTTACCCCGGCCTTGCCATCATCAACCGGATAAGCATAAGCGGCACAGAACATTTTAAAAATCTTCCCAGGAAGAATGTGTTATTCGTTAGTAACCACCAGACCTATTTTGCAGATGTGATTACTTTTCTTCACATCTTTTGCGCTGTAAAGTGGCGTAAGGAGAACAAACTTGGAATCCCCCTCTATTTACTGAATCCCTTTACCCGTGTGTATTATGTGGCCGCCGCTGAGACCATGAAAAGCACTTGGCTGACAAGAATTTTCAGATGGGCAGGTGCCATCACCGTAAAACGTACGTGGCGTGCTGAAGGTAAAGAAGTAAGGCGCGGCCTTGATCCCGGGGATACACGCAAGATTGCAAAAGCGCTCGAAAACAATTGGGTTATCACATTTCCGCAAGGCACCACGAAACCATTTGCTCCCGGACGTAAAGGAACGGCATTCATCATAAAACATCACAAGCCTGTTGTAATACCAGTTGTTATAAATGGATTCTGGAGGGCATTTAATAAAAAAGGATTAAAATTTAAGAAGACAGGTTCCTTATTAAGTGTTCGGTTTAAGGAACCGTTAAGTTTAACCTATGAAGAAAGTGTCGAAACAATTCTTGAAAAAGTGATGGATTCAATTGAACAAAGCAAAAAATTTATGATGAAAAGCAAGCATCATTTAATAACTTCGTTTGATAAATAAACCATTGTCAGGCTTTAATCTTTAAACAAGGCCTTTAGTTCAATAGCCTCTCCTGGCTTCATTTTTCCTCCTAAAATTAATCTTAACTGCCTCCGCCTTAAGGCACTGTCAAAAAGTATAATTTCATCCTCTGTCTCGGGCTTTAAATGAGGAACCTTCAGAGGTTTACTATTAGAATCAAGGGCTACAAAGGTATAATACGCTTCATTACTTTTATACCGGTATTGCTGAATGATATCTTCTCCCCACACATTTAAATGTACTTCCATACTTGTGTTGAAAGCCCTTGTTACTTTAGCCTCAATATGAACTACATTACCAAGTTTAATGGGATTCGTAAAAGATATATTATCAACTG
>JBDTMP010000057.1:0-3905 GCA_039934215.1 Ginsengibacter sp. | reverse complement strand
TGATAAAAAGATTGGTGGAATTTGACCAGGCAGAAAGGTTGGTGGCAAATAATAAATAACCATTGTCGCATTATGAAAGTGTATTGGTAAGTTTGCAGATTCACGCGCCAATTGATAAAAATTCAAATTTGATTTAGATGAAAATATTTTTTTTCTCCTGTATTATTTTTTTGGCGGAAGCCGCATGTGCCCAAAGGATTACCCAGGTGCCTGATAGTCTTAGAAAAAAACCGGAGGCTTCAATACGGGTAGCAGATAATGAACAGGAAATAAAAAATCGCCTTGTGAAGCTTGCCCTTAAAAATCCTGCATTTACCGCCGATGATGCTGCTATTGAGATAGCGGTGCTTAATAGAAAAAAAGCCAATTCCAGCTGGCTAAATTCGATTAGTCTTGGAGGTAACATAAATGAGTTTGTGGTAAATAACAGTCCTACTGCAAATTTTTATCCGAAGTATAACCTTGGCGTACTTGTTCCTTTGGATATTTATTCAAGAAATAAAAATGAGCGTATGGTTGGCGATCAAAATATAATTATAGCGAACGCTGCAAAAGACCAGCGAATGAATGAAATAAAAGCCGAAACACTAATACGCTATGAAAATTACAAAGAGCAAAAAGAATTGGTTAACCTTGAAAAGATTGCAGTAGATAATAACTATTCGGATTACCAGTCTGCTCAAAATAATTATGCGGATGGTACAGTAACGGTAGATGTTTTAAACAAAATTTATCAGGGCTATGTACTTGAGCAGTTTAAATTAGTAACCTTAAGAAAACAATTGAACGTCGCAATCATACAACTGGAAGAAATTGTTGGAGTTCCATTATCAAAGGCGATTCCTGGCAACCTTCCCTAAATAATAGCTATACGATTTTTACGAATATGGTCTTGATTTTTTTATGGATGCATCCGCGAAAAAAAATAAAATATTTTTCCCTAACCTTGATGGGCTAAGGTTTGTATGCTTCCTCGCCGTATTTCTTTACCACTGTAATGAAACGATTTTTCCAAAAATTGCTAACCCAAAAATTACTTCACTGCTAAATTTTCTTTTCAGGAATGGCAACCTTGGCGTAAACATCTTTTTTGTGTTAAGTGGCTTTCTTATCACTTTTCTTTTGATAAAAGAAAAAGAATTTAAACAAAACATAAGCCTCAAAAATTTTTACATAAGAAGGGTTTTACGCATTTGGCCACTCTTTTATCTAAGTGTGTTTTTGGGTTTCGCAGTTTTTCCTTTCTTCAAGTACGGAACAATACCTTCTCCTTTCGAAGTATCTAATTTTTGGAGTTATATTTTATTCGCAGGCAATTTTAATTTTATAAAAATATGGCCCACTGCGCCTGATGCTTTAAACTTGCTTGTCTTATGGTCGGTAGCCGTTGAAGAACAGTTTTATTTTATCTGGCCGATAATTTTAAAATCTTTTTCAAAGAAAATCTATCCCCATATTTTTATTTTAATCATTGCAATCACTCTTGTATTCCGTTCTTTCTTTACCGGCAATTATCCTGTATTACATTTTCATACATTCAGCGTAATCGGAGATATGGCTTTGGGAGGTCTTGCTGCGTATTTGTGTTCATCACCATCGCCATTTTTTAATTTTATCGTTAACATGAAACGCGGTTCAATAATCGCGGTTTATTGTTTGGGAATCATTCTCATTTTATTCAAATATTATATCTTTTCTTACCCTGTTGCTTTAGTGCCTGAAAGAATTCTATTGGGATCCTTCTTCGCATTTATAATTATTGAACAAAATTTTTCAAAAAAATCTTTTTTTAAATTCTCCGGCTTTAAAGTAATTACCAGCCTGGGAATTTATACTTATGGCCTCTATTGTTTGCATTTTTTCGGAATTCTTATAGTTGAAAAAGTTATAGATAAATTTCAAATTCCTACGGGTGGTTTATTTTCCGCAATTCTTTCCACGCTTGCGGCGTTGTTAATAACCATTCTCTTAAGCTATTGTTCTTATCACCTTTTTGAGAAATGGTTTTTGAAATTAAAAGATCGCTTTGCTTTTATAATTAAAACTAATTGATCATTCATTCCTTAAAACTTTGTTTTAACAAATTTTATTTAGAGCTGCTACCGCGCTGGTTTTAAAAGTGTTGGGTCTACATTTATTTTTTTTAAAGTAATTTTCTATAAATAAATTTTTATACATTGTCTTTGTTAAATTTTTATTTCTTTCTTTTGCGAAATAATTAAGGGTTTATCTGCGTTAAATGTTATTATTCTTTTAACCTTAAACAACGCCTATACGCTTTTTTACTACTGAACCGCAATTAATACAAATACAAGCATAATCCCTTGTAGCCTTAATTGGTTAGCCTGTGTTATATCGTAAACGAGAACTGAAGTGAAGCATCCGGGTGCCATGCTTCAGGAAGGAATATAATACGCAATCAAAAAGTTGTTATTAATGAATTAGAAATTATTTATATCCAGTATTAAGAAAAGCCATTTCATGAACAGAGTCTTATCCAATTCAGTCCTTCCACTTCTTCTAAGTCTATTTTTATTATTTTCAAAATCTTCTCACGCCCAATCATCGTGTGGTTGCGATCACACATTAAAGCCTGCTGCCGATGGCGGAATTTATTTTACAAATGGAAATGGGATGACTATTTTGCCTGGCGAAAAAGTTTGTATCCAGGCCGGCTATTACCCATATATTTCTTTAACAGGTCTTGTTGGCACGGCGGCAAAGCCAATCACAATTACAAATTGCGGCGGACAGGTTGTTTGCGGAAGCGGCCCCACGTATTGCTATCGCATCATAAACAGCAGGTACTTCAAATTCACGGGAACCGGCACCCCTGGAATTACTTATGGTTTTAAAGCCTATTGGAGCGGTGGTACTACAGCTGCGGGTATGTCAGTGCGGGACAGTACAAGTGATTACGAAATAGATCACCTCGAAACACAAAATTCCCAAAATGGTTTTTTGTGTAAAATAGATCCGGAAGATTGCAGTCCCGGAACATGGAGCACAGGATGGACAATTAAAAATATCTCCATTCATGATAATTATGTTCATAATACAGTTGGAGAAGGTATGTACCTGATAAATACAGGAGTTACACAAGATGTACAGGATTGCAACAATGGTACTATTACTATTGAAGCGGTAAAGGCTGATGGGGTTAAAGTATATAATAACATTGTAGATTCTTCAGGATGGGATGGGATACAGGTTGCAGCCTCTGCAAATGCTGAGATATACAACAATAAGGTTACTAATTATGGTATGCAAAATTTAGGCTCACAACAAGCAGGAATTATTTTGGGAGGCAAGAGCAACGGTGCAGTTCATGATAACTATATAAATGGAGGAACAGGAGAAGGACTTGAGATATTTGGATCAGGACTCGTCTCTATTTACAACAATATTATTGCTAACGCAGGTTGGGATAAAAGTTCAGCCGGGCAAGATGCAATAGCTGTTGATGACCGCCCGCAGCCAAATAATAAATATGCCGGACTCAAGGTTTATATATTAAACAATACAATTGTAAATGCGGCAAGAAATGCCATTCATTTATTCAATTCGTATAATACAATGGCCCAGGGAAATAAAATTTATAATAATCTTCTTGTAAAGCCAAATAATAAAAGCGTCTACGATAATCCATTTACTAATATTGATGGCAATACAAATGTTGACACATTAAATAATGTAAAAATTCCGGTAATCGCCAATGCTAATTTTGTAAATGCCACTGCAAATGATTTTCATCTCCAGGCAAATTCACCTGCGATTGACAAAGGGTTAAATACAGTGTCTTATGGAGTAACAAAAGATTATGATGGCGTAAGTCGCCCGCAGGGTTCTGCTTTTGATGCAGGGGCTTTTGAATATAATTTTGGTACACCTCCGCAAAATGTGCC
>JBDTMP010000056.1:0-8902 GCA_039934215.1 Ginsengibacter sp. | reverse complement strand
GTTTCTATGCCTTTATAAAAATTTGCAATACCGTATTTTTCATTTGGAGAATGAAGGTTATCGCTATCAAGGCCAAATCCCATGAAGATTATTTTTATACCCAATTCTTTTTCAAGAATAGAACAAATGGGAATACTTCCACCGCCGCGAACGGGAATAGGAATTTTTCCGAAAGTATGTTGAACAGCCTTTGAAGCTGCTATGAATCCTTTACTATTGATAGGTGTCATATACGGCTCGCCCCCATGATGCTCAAAAGCTTTTATTGTGACACCGGGTGGTGCAATCTTATTGAAATAATCGAGAAGAAGTTTGGTCATCTTTTCAGATGACTGATTGGGTACCAGCCTGGCGGAAATTTTAGCTGTAGCTTTAGAAGGCAGAACTGTTTTTGCACCTTCACCCAAGTAACCACCCCAAATCCCATTTATTTCCAGGGTTGGGCGAATACCCGTTCTCTCATTAGTTGTAAAACCTTTTTCTCCCCACAACTCATTTACGCCAACTTCTTTTTTGTATTCATTTTCGTTGTAAGGGGCCTTATTCATTAATTCTCTTTCTTCGGCAGAGGGAACTATAACATCATCGTAAAATCCGGGAATCGTAATATGATTATTCTCATCATGGCATGATGCGATCATTTGGGCAAGTATGGTTATGGGATTAGCAACTGCGCCGCCATAAGTCCCGCTATGCAGATCCCTGTCTGCACCAGTTACCTCCACCTCAATATATGACAGGCCCCGTACTCCAATATCAAGTGAAGGAGTGTCCATGCTTAGCATTGAGGTATCACTGATAAGAATTACATCAGCTTTTAGAAGTTCTTTATTTTCAGAAACAAATTTTGCAAGATTGGGTGAACCGATTTCTTCTTCTCCTTCAATTAAAAATTTAATATTGGTACTCATTGTGCCTGTTTTTACAAGCGTTTCAAGAGCCTTCACATGCATGTAAAACTGACCTTTATCATCGGCGGACCCGCGGGCATAAACTTTTCCTTCTTTAATCACGGGTTCGAATGGGCCACTATGCCATAGTTCCAGGGGCTCTGCAGGTTGCACATCGTAGTGGCCATACACAAGTACCGTGGGCTTATTTTTATCAATTATTTTTTCTCCGTACACAACAGAAAATCCATCCGTTGGAAGTATTTCCGCGGTATCGGCGCCGGAAGCGAGCAAAGCTGATTTCACAGCTTCAGCACAACGCATCATATCTTTTTTATGCTCACTTTTGGCACTGACAGAAGGTATGCGTAAAAGCTCAATCATTTCGTTTAAAAATCTTTCTTTATTTTTTTCCTGGTATTCTTTCCAAACTTCCATTTCTATTTTTTTTGAATTGAACGAATATATAACTTTTGATGAAAATGCCCTCTAATTATACAGTAACAGCGTTTGCCAAAAAATTAACAGCATTCGATAAATTTTTTTGAATAATATTTGGAAAAACCTCATCTTAATTTATACATTTGCACCAGATTGCTTTTCAATACATCAGCCTTTGTTTTAGTTGCATCTTATCAATTAACTGCTTCTATACAAAGGCTGAGTCTATTTAAGCATGTTTTATAAATGCTATTTCAATAAAAAAAATTTATTTACTGTTGAAAAAGGCTGCAACCGTTCAATTTTTATTGAAAATTCCCAATAATTTTATCACCGTTAATCTCATGTTTTTAAATAGCCTGTAATAGTATTCTTTGTTGAATAATTGTGAATCATGCATGGCCTTGTAGGTTAAGAATAACCCAACCGGTGAAAGCACAATAACAGGAAGCCACATGCCAGTTACAGGATCAAGAAAATTGTCTTTAGTAAACTTTTCTCCAAAAATATTCAGGAGATAAAAAATCATAAAAAATATTAAAGCGGCTACTAAAGGCAGGCCCAGGCCACCTTTCCTGATGATAGATCCAAGAGGAGCACCAATAAAAAATAGCACAAGGCAGGCAAATGACAGCGATAATTTTTTGTGCCATTCTATTTTTGTTGAAGTAATTTCATGCAGGCGATTATTATAATCACCACCTGTTATTGCCAGGTTGTCTTTAATGCCGCTTACAGTATTCATGGCTTGATCTCTTACAGTTATTTGCATGCTATCAGGAATTAGATCGTCAAAAGATTTCACTTTCTTATTTTCATTTTTTGTATGAACTTCCGAAGCATCTTTTCCCGTTACTGACGGCTGGCCTTTTGATAAGGCGCTATCCTTATATTTTGCGTACTTAATATATATTTTGAGATCTGATTTACTTCTTTTAACCAAAGAATCTGGAATTTTTTTTAGCGAATCAATATCCTTATCCAATTGCCTGAGAGTTTTCATTCGCATATTATTCATGAAAAGACTATCAGATGTTTTTTGAATATTCAATTGAGTAAGATCAAAAAGTTTATTGTATTCTTTAAAGCCCAGTGCCACAAACTCATTTTGGGAAGAATTGAAATTGCCTTTCTCCTCGTATCGGTGACCATTTTGCAAACGGAATTCAAGAAATTTTTTATCATTACTTACCGTCATCTTTCCACTTTCAGATATAATGGTGTTATCCTGCACACCATATGACTGTTCGTAAATCAGTACGTTGCGCAACGTACTTTTATCTTCCTCTTTCTTCCCAACTTTTATAGAAAATCCTCTGAACCCATTATAAAAAACGCCATCTTTTAAATCAAACGCCGGGCTTTTGCGGTATATGTCATTATATATAACCGCGAATTTTAGATTAGCCACAGGCGCTATATAATTCGCAAACAAAAACGCCACCCCGGTGAGAATTATTGAAACGAAAAATAATGGTCGCATAAATCGCAGCAACGATATGCCTGAAGATTTAATAGCCACGAGTTCAAAGTTTTCACCAAGCTTCCCAAACGTCATAATTGAAGAAAGTAAAATGGCTATAGGCAGTGCAAGGGTCACTAAAGTAGCACTTGCAAAAATCAGGAATTTTATAAGCGTAATTACATCGAGACCCTTACCCACAAGGTCATCAATATACTTCCATAATATTTGCATCATGAACACGAATAGTGTAATGAAAAATGTGGCGATAAATGGCCACACAAAAGCTTTTAAAATAAGTTTATCTAGTTTTTTAAGCATGTAATAAACACGGAGCTTACATTATGTTTTAATCACTTTGTTGTAAATTTCCATCATGGGCAATGGAGCAAAAATACATCTTTCGACATTTGAAACAGAAGTCGTAACAGATACCAGTTGGATTTTAACGAAACAGGCTATAATAGAAAAAATATATTCATTCTTTGGAGAAATGCACGACGTATATAAAGCTATTTCCATTGACGAAAACAAACTTTTTCCTGGCCTCGATTTTATTAAAAATGGAAAAATTTCAAAAGGAGAAAATTACTTGGGATTGCCTTACGTAATTCTTGATTATCCCTCTTTTTTTAAAAGGGATAATATATTCACTGTAAGAACCATGTTTTGGTGGGGAAATTTTTTTAGTATCACACTTCATCTTTCCGGCAAAAAAAGAATTGAAAATTCAAGCCTGCAAAATCTTCTTGCCCATCTTAAAAAGAAGAATTTCTTTGTTTGTATTAACGAAGACGAATGGCAACATGTTTTTGATAGCACCAATTATATTGCAGCCAATGAAATTGATAAAAAGCAATGGGAACGAATTTGTATAAAAAGCTTTTTTAAAATTTCAAAAAAGATTGATTTGATAAAATGGTATGACGCTCCGCAGTTCCTGGAAAAATCTTACAGGGAATTAATGGAATTAATGAAAATCAGTTTCCCAGCCGGTGAAAAAGTTCTTTAACCTGTGTTTCCCAAAGTTGACTTTGATCTTTGATTTCCTTTTTTTCCGCGAAATCATTTATAATTAAAATGGTGAGATTGGTAACTTCTGATTTTTCAATACTAAATTCAAAATATTCATCTTTAGGTGAATTGAGCCAGTGAAAACGAATTGACTTATTTTCTTCTGTCGCCACTACTTGGGCTTCTTCTGAAGAACCATTCCACGCAAAACTGAATAAACCATCTTTATCCTCAACTTTATCGGCAAACCACTCCTGAAGGCCAGTTGATGTTGAAAGGAATTCGTATAATATAACGGGTGAACATCTTACCGGGTACTCAAGGGTGTATTGTACTTTCTTACTCATCTTTTTTGATTAATCTATAATAGTATATCTGCAATAATAGAAAATAATTCCACTAACCAACCTAATTTATACTTTTATTTGGAAATTAATTTTTATTTCTTTTTCCATTTAATAAATGAATGTCACAGAAGACTAAAATTTATATATTTTTTTTGGCTGCATACTTAAAACACTATAAATTACGTTAAGTACTTTAGGTTGTTACGAAGTGCTAAACCAAACTTAGTAGTGTTGTACCCCCTTAAAAATACAGCTTATGAGTATGCGTCAGCTCAAAATTTCTAAATCGATTACCAATCGCGAAAGCGAAAGCCTGGAAAAATATTTACAGGAGATCGGTAAAGTTGATCTTATTACCCCTGAAGAAGAAGTGAAACTGGCAGTCCGCATTAAACAAGGCGATCAGCAAGCACTTGATAAACTTACAAAAGCGAATCTCCGGTTTGTTGTTTCCGTTGCTAAACAGTATCAAAATCAGGGACTCACTTTACCTGATTTAATCAATGAAGGAAACCTTGGTTTAATAAAAGCCGCCCAAAGATTTGATGAAACAAGGGGCTTCAAGTTTATCTCTTATGGAGTTTGGTGGATTCGTCAAAGTATTATGCAGGCGCTTGCCGAACAATCAAGAATCGTAAGACTTCCTTTAAATAAAGTTGGCTTAACCAACCGGATAAGCAGGGCTTTTTCTTACCTGGAACAGGAATATGAGCGTACACCAACAGCGGAAGAACTTGCATTTTTTCTTGATATTGATACTGAAGAAGTCTCTGCAACTATGAATGTTGCAGCACGGCATGTGAGTATGGATTCCCCGCTAAGTGATGGAGAAGAAAGTACACTTATTGATGTAATGATTAATAGCAATGCAGATAGTGCTGATAAACAAATCATGTTCAGAGATTCCTTGAAACAGGAAATTCAACGCTCCTTAAGTGTTCTTACCGAAAGACAAAAAGAAGTAATCTGTTTTTTTTATGGAATAGGAGTGGACCAGCCGCTAAGCCTGGAAGATATAGGCGCAAGGTTTTGCCTTACGAGAGAAAGAGTGAGGCAGATAAAAGATAAAGCATTGACAAAACTTCGCACCGCTTCAAGATGTAATCTTCTTAAAGAATATATGGGAGTGTAAAACGAAAAATAAATTAATCCTGGTGAACATTCATTTATATTGATGTTCACCTTTTTTTTGCTTACAATTTAGAATAAAGACGTTCGTCTAAATTCATTACGATTTCCCTATCACCGTTTTAATATTTCTCAAATACCTTTGCGTTTCGCAATGAATAATTATTTTAAAATTGGCAGACTGGCAGGCACATTTGGAATCAACGGACAGTTAGTTCTTGAACATAGCCTTGGTAAAAAAACATCATTAAAAGGGCTTGAAAATATTTTTATTGAGCAGAATGAAAACTCATTTCTTCCCTACTATATTGAGTCTGCTAAAATAAAAAATGACAGGGAAGTTTATTTGAAGCTCGAAGGGGTTTCTTCGAAAGAAGCAGCTCATCATTTAATAAAAAATGAGGTTTGGTTAGCCGAAAATGATTTCAAAAAATTGGCTGCTACTGCTGCTCCGATATCACTTCTCGGATATATGGTTATAAATGCAAAAGAAGAGATAGGCGAAGTGATAGAAGTAATTGAGCAACCACACCAGGTGTTGTGTAAAATTCTTATTGATAAAAAAGAAGCATTGCTTCCTGTGCATGAGGAAACTCTTGAAAAAATCGATAAAAAAAACCGCAAGTTGTTTTTAAATCTTCCACAGGGCTTACTTGATATTTATCGAAATGCCTGATGAAATGATCATGTAAATTTGCCTGTAAGATCATGTCCTCCACCCAATCAAATATTATTGCGCATTTTGACCTTGATTCTTTTTTCGTTTCGGTTGAATTTCTAAAAGATCCATCTTTGAAAGGGAAGGCTGTAATTGTAGGCGGCAGCCCCGAACGAGGAATCGTAACTACTTGCAGCTATGAAGCGAGAAAATTTGGTGTGCATTCCGCGATGCCCATGAAAACCGCCATGAATTTATGCCCCCATGCGATTATAGTCAAAGGTACATATGCCGAGTACACGAAATATTCTAAATGGGTTACTCAAATTATCGCATCCAGGGCACCGCTTTTTGAAAAAGCCTCCATTGATGAATTTTATATTGACTTGAGTGGCATGGATACTTATTTTAATCCGCTGCAATGGACAATAAATCTTCGCACGCTAATCACAACGGAAACAGGTTTGCCTATTTCCTTTGGAATTGCAAAAAATAAGATGGTGGCAAAAATGGCCACCAATGAAGCCAAGCCCAACGGTTTTTTACAGATCCCTTTGGGGAAAGAAAAAGAATTTTTAGGCCCGCTTGAAGTAAATAAAATACCGGGAGTTGGCGATCAAACGAATGAGGTATTAATTTACAACGGGTTTAAGTATATAGGCGATATACATAAAAGCACCGCGGAAAAAATGGAAAAGCTTTTTGGTAAATGGGGACATGAACTTTGGAATAAAGCACAAGGAATTCATCAATCAAGTATATCTGCGTACCGTGAAGCAAAATCAATTTCTACAGAAAATACTTTTGAAGAAAATATAATTGACGTAGGAATTCTAATGAGTGAAATCGTTCGAATGACAGAAAAAATTGCATTCGAATTAAGAAAGGATGAAAAAGTGAGCGGATGCATTACTGTAAAAATCAGGTATCCCGATTTTGAAACAACATCGCGGCAGGTGAGTATTCCATATACAAGCGCAGACGATGAAATAATCCCCGTGGCCAAGGATCTGTTTCATAAGTTATATAAAAAAGGTAAGCCCGTACGTTTGCTCGGAGTAAGATTAAGTGACTTATCCAACGATGCGGTGCAAACAAACTTATTTCAGAATATCGAAAGAAAGAATATTTTATACAAAGCTATTGATGACGTAAAAAACAGATTTGGCAGGGGGAGTGTTGTGAGAGCCGCGGGCAAATTAAATAGCCGCAAGAACGATATCGTTTAAGGTTTTCTTTTCTAATATCTTTAAAGTCGCGTCGCGTGTAATGGTCATCATTTTTCGCAGCCCGCAATTTTCTTCATTACAATCCTCACATTTTTCATAAAAATTAAGACTTACGCAAGGTAACAATGCAATAGGCCCGTTAATGACCCGGATTACAGTTGCAAGGTTTATATTCCTGGGCGAGACTCTCAAGCTATATCCACCGCCTTTACCTTTTTTACTTTCCAGTAAGTCAGCTTTTTTTAGTTCGTTAAGAATATTTTCAAGAAATTTTAAAGGGATCTTTTTTGCAACAGAAATAGTACTGATTAAGAGTGGCCCCTTACCATAGTTTTCAGCGAGATAGCTTAGCGCCCTGAAAGCATATTGTGTTTTTTTTGATAGCATTTTATTGTGCAAAATTATTTTGTGGCCCGGTTAAAACTAATTTTTTTTGAACATTATACAAACTTATAACATTATTCCCTACTATTTTGGTAGGTTGTTAATATCTTTGTTGCATTCTTTAATAAAAAATTTTTATTTTATGAGTTTACAATTAGGCGATACCGCCCCCGATTTTACTGCCGAAACAACTGAAGGCAAAATCAATTTCTACGATTTTCTTGGCGATGGCTGGGGAGTTCTTTTCTCGCATCCTGCAGATTACACTCCTGTATGTACCACAGAACTGGGCAAAACAGCAGCATTAAAAAAAGAATTTGAAAAACGAAATGTGAAAGTTCTTGCCGTAAGTGTGGATCCATTGGATAAACACATGGGTTGGAGAAAGGATATTGATGAAACACAAAATGTAACTGTGGATTTTCCTATCATTGCTGATGAGGATAAAACTGTTGCGAACCTTTATGGCATGCTGCATCCAAATGCTTCGGCAACTGCCACTGTACGTTCATTATTTGTTATAGGGCCCGATAAAACAATAAAATTGATGATCGTATATCCTGCTTCAACCGGGAGAAATTTTAATGAAGTGATTAGGGTAATTGATTCGTTGCAGCTTACTGCAAACCACAGCGTTGCAACACCTGCAGACTGGCAACATGGTGAAGACGTAATTGTGGTGCCTTCTATAAGTACAGAAGATGCAGAGAAAAAATTTCCAAAAGGTGTAAAGGTTATCAAGCCTTACTTACGCTATACACCCCAGCCAAATTTATAATTGACAGCATTAAAGAAGAACAGGTTATTTTATTTCCTGTTCTTTTTTAACTGTTGTAAAAGAGCTTTCATATCTTTTGGCAGAGGAACTTCAATAGAATGATTTTTGCCATGCAAATCTTTGAAAGTTAATTTCTGCGAATGAAGCGCCAGCCTGTTCATAATTGGCCTTTCTTCATCATCGTGCTGGCTTAATTTATATTTTTTTTTGAAAGAAGATAATAACAAGGGCTTACCATCTCCATAAAGCGGATCACATAGTATGGGATGCCCCGCGAACTTCATATGGACTCTTATCTGGTGAGTTCTGCCGCTATGTATATTAAACTGCACCAGGGAATAAAGGTCATAATCTTCCAGTACATGGTAATCCGTAATTGAAGCCTTCCCTTTTTTGCTCACAGTCATCAGGCCCTTTTGAAAGGGATGATCTGTAATGGGTTCGTTGATCGATCCTTTTTTTATCTCGAGGGAGCCATGTATAATGCCCAGGTAAATTTTTTCAATTTTCCTTTGTTCAAATAATTGAGAAAGATATTTATGTGTGTCTTCTTTTTTTGCAAATAATACCA
>JBDTMP010000055.1:0-7352 GCA_039934215.1 Ginsengibacter sp. | reverse complement strand
CGGTACTGGTAGATGTTTTTGATGGTGTGGTGGTTTTTAGAAATGATGTGAATACCCATGAGACGACAACAATATAAAACATGTTAGAACACAAAAAAGCCCGGTAGCAGCCGGGTTTTTTTATTCAACCTTTATGCCTTATCTACTAAATCATAATCAAAATATTTTTTTAGCAACACAAAAGGCAGTCCGCCTCTTTTCAATAATTCATTGTGAAAATTGCGGATATTAAAAGACGCTCCCTCTTTTAATTGCATTTTCTTTTTCCAGGTGAGAAATTGTAAAGCACCATATTTATAAGTGATGACTTGTACCGGCCATCTTTTCATTCTATTTATTTCACGTATGGCTATATCGTCCTGGTTTTTTATATTTTTTTTCCAAAAATCAAGTGCTTGTCTATCGTTCCATCCATAGTAATTTATACCCACATCAAGCGCGACTCTTACTGATCTTACAATGTCCCACTCCCATCTTCCTAATTCTTCATAAGGCGTTTTGTAGAGGCCCAATTCATGTCCGTATTCCTCGACATAGGCTGCCCACCCCTCACCATAACCTGGATACCAAAATAATTGCTGCACATCTGACCTGATTGTGCCGGATGCTACGGAATTTTGAAAATGATGGCCGGGTACAGCTTCATGAATGAATAGCCAATCCATTTGCCGTGTATTATAAGGCTTATTAAAAAGATTAAAATAGAAAACATTTTCACTGTAGTAGCCGGGAGTCTGGCTGAACTCTTTGTTGGTTCCTCTTTTAATCTCTACGTCAGCGATATTATAATTCAAAAAGATATTTTGGATTTTAGAAGAAACGATTTGCTTTATATCTTCAAAATTCTTTTTGATTGTCGCTTCATCATCCAGGAAAAATGAAGAGTCATTCAGCTTGATGTAAAATTCATCTTCAGTAAAACCCAGCTTAATGCGAATGGCCTGAATATTTTGTTGGGCTCTTGTAATTTGTGCAATGCCTGATTGGTAAATTTCATCAGGTGAAACATTATCTCCTAACCATCTTTTTAAAAAATATTGATACCATGCCTTACCATTTGGAATTTCATAAATTGATTCTGCTCCTGCGATTGAAGAACGCTTGTCGTAGGTTTTAGATTCAAGTTCTAATCTTTCAATATTAAAATCTATTTGATATTTCATTAAATCATAGTCAGGCGATTCGTTACTATCTAATCCAGGAATTTTTACTGAGCCCAATGCCTCTTTAGATTTTTTAAAAAAAGTAATTTGCCTATTTATTAATTCCATTGAATTATCTGCAAGAATGTTTTCTTTGAAATTTAATTGTAACCCGGAAAGGTTGAGTTTTTTAATTCCCGATACATATTCCGATCTTATGTCATCAAATGATTTTTCATGTTGATGTACGTTACAGGTAATTGAAGAAAATAAAATCAACAGATATAGCAACTGCATGGAACACAATTTTAAAATTCAATAATTTATGATTCAAATAAATAGAACAAAAACTAAATACAACTGGTATTTAAGTTGCTATTCTTTTTTCAACAAAAATTTTTTGAAATGAAAATTAGAAATAATATTGTTTGCAGGTTGAGGCGTTATCCATCCGGCGCACTGGAATGGATGGGTGGAATTAATACCTGATATCAGGAACTAGGAAAATAATTGGTTTGAAATCAAGCGTCCGGCTCACCTTCTCCCATCACAAGGTTTGCGCCGCCATCACGCATTATTTCTTCCATGTTACGGTCGTTGTCTATAATACCTTTTTCTTCGAGCATACGCATGTCTTTCGCATCTCTTAAAAATTCAGAAGCAAAAATAAACTGGTTCAGTTTTTTATTATTATTGAAAATGATTTCTTTGTTGGTTCCCTCCCACTCTTTCTCGCCCTGGTAGAGGTAAATAATATTTTCTCCTATCTCCATTACACTATTCATATCATGCGTATTGATAATAGTGGTTATAGTATTTTCTTTGGTTATATCGCGTATCAATTGGTCAATAACCAATGAAGTTTGCGGATCAAGACCTGAGTTCGGCTCATCGCAAAATAAATATTTAGGCTTCAACACAATCGCCCTTGCTATCCCCACGCGTTTCTTCATGCCACCACTTAATTCCGCAGGGAATTTTTTATTGACATCTTTTAAATTCACTCTTTCCAAT
Source organism: Ginsengibacter sp. (assembly GCA_039934215.1). Taxonomy (GTDB): domain Bacteria; phylum Bacteroidota; class Bacteroidia; order Chitinophagales; family Chitinophagaceae; genus Ginsengibacter. The sequence goes on along the minus strand of JBDTMP010000055.1, from coordinate 5,196 downwards.
ACATCATTTACCCTCGCTATTTTTTTTGCATGGTTCCAGCTTGTAAACATATCGAGAGGGAATTTCACATTTTGCTCAACAGTCATACTATCAAAAAGCGCAGAGCCCTGGAACAACATGCCTACTTGCTGGCGTAATTCTTTTCTTTCATCTTCCTGCATCGTTGCAAGGTCTTTTTCATCAAAAAGAATGCCTCCGCTGTCCACCTCAAACAGGCCAACCATACATTTTTGCAGTACCGTTTTACCACTGCCACTCGTTCCTATTATCAGGTTGGTTTTACCTGTTTCCATAACTGCACTCACCCCTTTAAGTATTTCTTTATCTCCAAAAGATTTTCTTACATCTTTAAGTTCTATCATGAGTAAAAGCTATTAATAATTCAATATTTAAATGCACGAAAGATCAACCAAGTTATAAACGGATTAAGTTTTTAGGATCAGGTAGAACGAGCGCAATTCAAGGCCATTTTTTAAATAAAGTTTTATAACCTTAGTAGTAGGATATAGATCTGAAAATTTGCAACCTTATTCGCTGATTATTTTTTATTTATTTAAAAAAATAAGGTAATAAGGTCGGTCTGTGACTGTTCTTTTTTCTACTAAGGTTTTCAAACCTTTGTGTTGCACTTATTAATTGAACTTGCATATTCTTTTTCTACCTAATCCTATAAGTTTTTACCCCAGTAAAATTTGCGCAATTATATAATCCGCAACTAAAATTAAAATACAGCTTGTAACTACTGCCGTGGTACTCGCCCTGCCAATTTCCAGGGCACCTCCTTTTACATTATAACCATAAAAAGAAGAAACGCTGCTTATTATGAATGCAAAGGTATAAGCTTTCACAAGGGCAAACCAGACATTTTTTGGCAGAAAGCCTATCAACAATCCTCTATCATAAGTATCTGTTGAAAGAATACCGGCAAGAGTACCTGCCAGCCTTCCGCCATAAATTCCTAATACTGCGGCAAGTATTACCAGCAGGGGAATGGTAATAAGTGCGCCGAGAATTTTTGGCATTATCAGGTAGGCTTTTGTATTAATTCCCATTATCTCCAGTGCATCAATTTGCTCGCTCACACGCATGTTTCCAAGTTCTCCCGCAATTTTACTGCCCACCACACCCGCCAATACAATACAAACTAATGTAGGCGCAAATTCCAGTATCACGGTATCACGTACTATTTGCGCAATAGTTTCCTTTATAATCAAAGGATTGGTAAGCTGATAGGCGGTTTGTACAGCGCTTACGGCCCCCATGAAAATTGAAATTACTGATACGATCCACAATGAACCAAAACCAATCTCGACAGACTGATGCATTAGCTCTTTCCAGTACATTTTAAAGTTCTCGGGCTTGGTAAACATTCCCTTTATCATTAAAAGATAACTGCCTATCGTGGAAAATAATTTCATCGCGAATTATTATTTTTAAAAAACATGAAATTAATGCATTACAAAATTTATTTCTTTTAAAGGCACGATTGTTTTCTCCGGATCCGGCGCAATTTAAAAAAACCCGTTTATACTTCTGCGGCAGTTTTCTTTAGCCGCTTCCATCTTCGCGAAGACGATGTTTCAGATTCCTTATTATTGTTACATTTCATCTGCGCATCTACTACCGCGATCAACACCATATTATAAATACTTCTTACCTGGCTTCCTAACTGTAATATATGAACCGGTTTACTAAGCCCAAGTAAAACGGGACCGATAGCATCGGCGCCACCTACTTCCTGCAATAAATTGTAGGCAACATTACCAGCAGCAAGATTTGGAAAGATTAAAACGTTTACATCTTTATTTAGCAAATCGCTAAATGGATAGTTATCTTTTATCATCTCTTTATTAAAAGCAACATTGGCCTGTAACTCACCATCAATAACAAGAGTAGGATCCTTTTGCTTCACAATTTCAGTGGCCCGTGATACTAATTTCGCTTCCGGTGAATCGCTGCTTCCGAAATTAGAATAGCTCAGCATAGCAATACAAGGTTTTATCCCGAAATTTTTTACCTCCTTGGCAACCATTAAAGTAATGTCAGCAAGTTCTTCCGCGGTTGGGTTGAAATTCACAGTGGTATCCGCGAGAAATAAAGGTCCTTTTTTAGTCATCATAATATACATACCCGCAACTTTTTTTGAACCTTCTTCCATCCCGATAATTTGCAGGGCAGGGCGTATTGTATCAGGATAATTTTTAGAAAGCCCGGATATCATTGCATCTGCTTCACCTGTTTCAACCATCATACAGCCAAAGTACAGCCGGTCTTTCATTATTTTTTTAGACTCATAATAATTAAAGCCTTTTCGTTGGCGCTTCGCGAAAAACAGTTCACTATAATGCTTTCTTCTTTCAATAGATTCATCGCCTTTAGGATCAATAATAATCATTCCGTCAAGATCAATTCCATTATCAGCGGCGATCGAATTTATAATTTTCGGATCACCTAACAGTATAGGGTAGGCGAGACCTTCATCCTGAATGAGCTGTGCCGTCTTTAATATTTTTTGATTTTCAGCTTCAGCAAATACAACCCGTTTCGGGTTTTTGCGTGCTTTGTTTCCAATCATCCGCAACAACTGGTTGTCAATACCAAGCCGGTCATTTAATTCAACGGTATAGGTATTCCAGTCTGTGATGGGTTGACGGGCCACGCCGCTTTCCATTGCTGCCTTTGCAACAGCGGGCGCAACAATTGAGAGAAGCCGGTTATCAAGAGGTTTTGGTATTATATAATTGGGGCCAAAAACAATATTCTTTTCATTGTACGCCATGGTAACGATGTCTGGTACCGGTAATTTTGCAAGTCCTGCCAAAGCCTTTACAGCAGCCAGTTTCATCGCTTCATTTATTTGCGTAGCCCTCACATCGAGGGCGCCCCGAAAAATATACGGAAAGCCCAATACATTATTCACCTGGTTAGGATAATCGCTGCGCCCTGTTGCCATGATAACATCTTTTCTCGCAGCCGTTGCTTTATCATAGGTTATTTCAGGATCAGGATTGGCCATAGCAAATACGATAGGATTTTTCGCCATGCTCTTCACCATTTCAGGAGATATTACATTTCCAACACTCAGCCCTATAAATATATCAGCATCTTTCATTGCTTCCACAAGTGTTTGAGCAGAATCTGTTGTTTGGGCAAACCTTTTTTTGGTTTCATCTAACCCATCCCTGCCGGCATGAATAACTCCCTTTCTGTCAAACATAATAAAATTGGAAGCCTTAGCGCCCAGCGCTTCATACAACTGAACACAAGCCATGGCAGCGGCGCCGGCTCCATTTACAACAAACTTTACACGCTCAATCTTTTTCTTTTGTATTTCCAATGCATTCAATAATGCCGCAGCGCTTATGATAGCAGTTCCATGCTGGTCATCGTGCATTACAGGAATTTTCAGCCTCTCTTTTAATTTTCGTTCTATATAAAAACACTCAGGCGCTTTTATATCTTCTAAATTAATTCCACCGAATGTGGGTTCGAGCGCCGCCACGATTTCTACAAATTTTTCGGGGTCTTTTTCATTTATTTCAATATCGAAAACATCGATATCAGCGAAGATTTTAAAAAGCACTCCCTTGCCTTCCATTACCGGTTTACCGGCTTCGGGGCCTATGTCGCCAAGCCCTAACACAGCCGTGCCATTGCTGATAACACCCACAAGATTTCCCTTTGCGGTGTATTGGTAAACGGTCTCAGGATTTTCAAATATTTCAAGACAGGGAACTGCCACCCCGGGTGAATAGGCAAGCGAAAGATCTCTTTGTGTCTTGGTAGATTTTGTAGGGACTACTTCAATTTTTCCCGGCCTTCCCTTTGAATGATAATCAAGCGCCTCCTGCTTTCGAAGAATTTTTTGCATATTGGTGTATTAAACTCTGGTTGCCCATAACAGGCTCAGGTGTTTTTTATTAATAGTAAAGATAGGTAATGTGAATAACTCATGTGAGAGTCGCGGATGCGCCGAGCCAGGCCATAATGCCCATGCCATTTTCGATAGCTTTTTCATCGATATTAAATAATGGAGTATGCACGCCCGCACTTATGTTCTTTCCTTTGTTTCCTACGCCCAGCCTGAAAAAGCAGGCAGGTATTTTATGCGAATAGAAAGCGAAATCTTCCGCGCCCATGCGCATTTCTGTTTCTTCTACATTTTCTGTTCCGGCAAATTCTATGGCTTTTTGCCTGGCTGATAAAGTAAGTTTTTCATCGTTAGTTACGAAAGGGTAGCCAACGTCAATTAAAATATTTATTTCTGCGCCGCTCATTTTGGCAGTGTTATCGCATATTTTTCTTATTAGTTCATGCGCCTTAAACCGCCATTCCTCATTCATTGCCCTGAAAGTTCCTATCAGCTTTACTTCACCGGGAATTACGTTGGTTGTATTTCCACCCTGGATGGAAGTGATGGATAATACCGATGGATTGAAAGGATCATTCATTCTGCTGATTACCTGCTGAAGATTAACGACAAGTTGTGAAGCAGTAAGAATCGTATCGGTTGCAAGGTACGGTGCAGCTGCGTGCCCTCCTTTACCCGTAATCGTTATATAAATTTCATCTGCACTTGCCATTACCATTCCACTGCGAAAACTCAACTTCCCCACTTCAAGCCCCGAATGAACATGCAATGCAAAAATTGCATCGGGTTTGGGATTTTCCAGCACGCCTTCTTTGATCAAAATACTTGCCCCTCCCGGGTTTCTTTCTTCACCGGGCTGAAAAATTAGTTTTATCGTTCCTTCCCATTCATCTTTTAATTCGTTTAAAATTTTCGCGGCTCCCAGCAGGCAGGTAGTGTGTACATCGTGGCCACATGCATGCATCACTCCTTCATTTTTGGAACGGTAATCAATTTCATTCTGCTCTGTAATAGGCAATGCGTCCATATCTCCACGCAACGCTATTACCTTACTTACTGGGTTTTTCCCCTTTATTATTCCAACCACTCCTGTGGCTGCCATTACTTTGTATTTGATGCCCCAATCATTCAATTTTTGTTGTACAAATTTTGAGGTTTCAAATTCTTTAAAGCTTAATTCCGGATGGGCATGCAGGTGATGCCGGATGTTTATAAACTCATCACAATATTGTGCAGCTAATTTTTTTATTTTTTCTTTAAGCATAATTAGTATGAATAGGCAAAAATAAAAAGAAATTTACCTACATCAATTTGTGAATAAAACC
>JBDTMP010000054.1:0-1808 GCA_039934215.1 Ginsengibacter sp. | reverse complement strand
TTTTACCCATGGAGAAAAAATTATTTCTACTCGATGCAATGGCGCTTATTTATCGTGCCTATTACGCACTAATCCGCAGCCCGATAATTACTTCAAAAGGGAAAAATACAAATGCACAATTCGGTTTTACCAATACATTGTTTGATTTACTATCAAAAGAAAAACCAACACATCTTGCCGTGGCTTTTGATACGTGGGCGCCTACTGAAAGGCATGCTGATTTTGAAGCATATAAGGCTAACAGGCAGGAAGCCCCAGAAGATTTATTGTCTTCTATTCCTGATATAAAAAAAATTATCGAAGGCTTTAATTTGCCCGTTGTTGAATGTGACGGATATGAGGCCGACGATATTATTGGCGCTCTTGCCCAACAGGCGGAGAAGGAAGGTTATGAAGTTTTTATGGTAACGCCTGATAAAGATTTTGGTCAACTCGTTACCGACAAAATTAAAATTTATAAGCCGGGGTACCAGGGTGGGAAAGTTGAAATTATGGGAGCTAAAGAAGTTTGTGAAAAATGGGGAATTAAAAATGTAAGCCAGGTAATTGATATTCTCGGATTGATGGGAGATGCAAGTGATAATATTCCCGGCATTGCCGGCATTGGAGAAAAAACTGCTGCAAAATTATTAGCCCAATATGAAACCGTTGAAAACATTTTGGCCGATGCAGAAAATATAAAAGGTTCATTGGGTGAAAAGATAAGAGCAGGGAAGGAAGCTGCTATCATGAGTAAGAAGCTGGCAACAATAATTACCGAAGTTCCATGCAAATTTCATGAAGAAGATTTTAGAGTAAAGGCATACAACACAGAAGTATTGAAAGACCTTTTTGCAGAGTTTGAATTTAAAACTTTAGGTAAAAGAATCCTCGGTGATGAATACAATGTTTTTGTGGTAGAAAAGCAGGTAATACAAACGGATTTGTTTGGCAATGCCATGGAAATGCCGATTCCAAAACCTGAAGAAGAAAAAATTGCCGAACCCAAAGCTGGTCTCGCTGCTGAAAAAAATATTAATAATACACCACACAACTATTTTTTGGTTGAGGGTGAGAAAGCTATTGATGAACTGGTAAAAAAATTATCGGAACAAAATGAAATTTCTTTTGACACTGAAACCACCCACGTTGATCCTAATGAAGCGGAGTTGGTGGGATTAAGTTTTTCATATAAAGATGGCGAAGGGTATTATGTTCCATGCCCTGATGATACAGAACAGGTAATAAAAATACTTCATCATTTTAGCAACGTATTTAATGATGAATCAAAAATATGGATTGGCCAAAATGTAAAGTATGACTTGCTCGTACTGAAATGGTATGGCATTGAAATCAAGGGAAAAGTTTTTGATACGATGCTGGCGCATTATGTAATTGAAAGCGAAGGCCGGCGGAACATGGATTTGTTAAGCGCCCAGTATCTTGGGTATGTGCCTGTTTCCATTACAGACTTAATTGGCAAAAAGGTTCGCCTGAATGACAAGACCGGCCAGGGGAAAGTACAGGCAACCATGCGTGATGTGGATGTCGAGAAAGTAAAAGAATATGCGGTGGAAGATGCAGATATAACACGCCAGTTAAAAAATATATTCGTTTCTTATTTAAAAGAAAAGAAGGTTGAAAAAGTTTTTAATGAAGTGGAAACGCCTTTGGTAAAAGTGCTCACCGATATGGAATATGAAGGCGTAAAAGTTGACATGAATTTTTTAAATGTGTATTCAAAAGAATTAGAAACAGAAGCTGCGAAATGCGAGCAAAGTGTTATTGGGCAGGCGGGAATAAAATTTAATCTTGCTTCTCCAAAACAA
>JBDTMP010000053.1:0-1867 GCA_039934215.1 Ginsengibacter sp. | reverse complement strand
TATCATACAATTTAATTTCCTGTATGTCTGCAGGCAATGAAAATCCTTTCGCTTCAAGGGCTTCTTTTACTTTGGTGATTACCTCACTTTTAATCTGCAAAACACCTTTTCTGTAATCATACGTATCCGCCCAGAAATAAACTTTTAAGTTAACCGTACTTACCGAAAGTTCTTCGACTACGGCGAACGGTTTTATGTCTTGCTTTATATCTGCAATTGGCTCCATTGCTTCCAATATTGTGGCGATGGCTTGCGTAATATCATCTTCATAAGCAATGCCCACTACAAAGTTCAGCCGGATTTTTCCATCTCTTGTAAGGTTGATCAGCGGCTCTTTTATCACAATGGAATTTGGGATAAATACATCGCCTTCATCAAAGGTTTTTATATGCGTGGTGCGAAAATTAAGCGCTACAATATGCCCGGTGAATTCCCGTATTACAATTGTATCATTCAAACTAAAAGGACGATTGAATGCAAGGATAACACCCCCTAAAAAATTTTCTGCAATGTCTTTAAAAGCAAAACCAAAAATAAACGCAGAGATACCTGCGCCGGCAAGCAAGCCACTGGCAACGCCCGTCAATCCTAAGGTTTGCATGGCGAGAATAAGCCCACAAATAATTACAGCGACCTTGGTTATTTTGCTAAGAAACCGTACGAATAATGGATCGTGTTCATTACCTGACAATCTTTTTTTAAGCAGCCTCGCCACATAAGCAGCAATATAAATTACAGTGATAAGGAGAACAATAGACAGTGCAATGCGTGGTAAGGCAAGCAGAAATTTGTTCCAGTATAAGGTTAGAGATTCCATTAACCCATTGGTAAAAGATTGAGCGTTTTCTTTCATAGATGTTTTATTATAAAATTATTTGGATGCATTCTCACCCTGGTAGCTTTGGTAAAAATAAATACTCTCAGGTATATGCCGGCTTTATTATAGTCACGAAGTGTCCGTGGCTGCGGAGCTTTATATTAACATAATCTCACCGAACCGAAGCCTTAGCCAATCAATACGTATGTGTAAATACATTCCCAATAAGGGAATTTAACACGTGTTATTTTTTTTCTTTAATATTTAAAGATCTAATTCTTAGGTTCATCTTTTAGGCACGATTGTGTTATTGTTATTGCCGATGAACACTAAAGAAAACATCTCCTAAAAAAATACCTTTCTGACAAATTTAATTTCTCCCGGTTTTAAAAATCCCTTTTTAAAGTAAAGAAATAAATAGAGCAGTTATTCGCTGAGATTCAAACTAATGGTGTCAACTTAAAAATTTAAAAAAAATAAAATGAAAAAAGCGTACGAAAAAAATGTGGCTGGTAAGTTATTATTGTTTGCAACAATTCTGTTTGCAGCTTTCTCCCTTAGCTCTTGTGCAAAGAAAATGACCTTTGGTACTTCGTCTGTAGTGCCCGCTGCGGAAGGGTCCGTAAAAATAAAATCTGATAAAAATAAAAACACCTCTATTGATTTGAAGGTGGAGCGTCTCGCAGATCCTCAAAGGTTGAATCCATCTAAAAAAACTTACGTAGTATGGATGGAAACCGCGGGTAACGGAACAAAGAATATCGGGAGCTTAAATACTTCAAGTGGATTTTTATCTGGTAAATTGAAAAGTTCGTTAAAAACTGTAACTCCGTATAAACCTACTGGTTTTTTTATAACGGCTGAAGATGACGCCAGTGTGCAATATGCAAATGGGCAGGTAGTTTTAAGAACCAATTGATACAGCAACGATTCTTAGCAGGTAAATAAATAAAAAACAAGCCTTACATTAAAAACAACATTATGAACAATCAAAAGAAATTTGGCGTTTGGATGGATACTCACCAGGCGACTGTAGTAGGAAGTGAAAAT
>JBDTMP010000052.1:0-5846 GCA_039934215.1 Ginsengibacter sp. | reverse complement strand
ATGGATTATCACAAATTGTACAAGAAGATAGAGGAATATGTCACGGGCCTGTTTGAACAAATGCATGCGCCTGCTCTGGTGTTTCACAATCTTGAGCATACACAAAACGTAGTAAAGCGCACGCAGGAAATCGCGGGCCATTATAAAGTGACAGAAGATGAAATGCTCATTCTTTTTAGCGGTGCGTGGTTTCATGATACTGGACATTTATTTACTGAGCCGGCAACCCACGAAAGCATGAGCTGCGAGATCATGAGAAAATTTATGAAAGACCACATTGACGATGAAAAAATTATTGAGCAGATACAGGAATGTATCATGGCTACAAAACTGCCAAGAAATCCTAAGAACTTACTTCAGCAAATAATTTGCGATGCGGATACTTATCATTTAGGAACCAAAGACTTTAAAGATACCAACAAGCGGGCTTTTGAAGAATGCTCCCTGAGAAGAGGGGAAAATGATGTTGAAAAGTTTAATGAAGAAACGATAGACATGCTTAAGACACATCGTTTTTATACAAATTATGCCAAAGAACTATTGAATGAGCGTAAAGAAAAAAACATGAAAAAATTACAGAAAAAAACTGAAAAAATTGAAAAATCTGAACGCGATGAAAAGGATACGAATGAAAAGCCATCGCAGGTTGGTACGTTATCAGGACTTGAAAAAGATAAAAGCGGCCTGATGAGCAAAGGCATACAAACCATGCTGCGCCTTACATCAGAAAATCATTTAAAGCTGAGCGACATGGCCGACCATAAAGCCAATATACTCATCTCGGTAAATGCAATCATTATTTCTGTGATCCTAAGTGTACTCCTGCGTAAATTGCAGGAAGATGATTATCTTATTATTCCAACTATTATTTTTCTGCTCGTTGCTGTGGTTACCATTGTAATTTCCATCCTCGCAACAAGACCCAAAATAAGTGAAGGCACTTTTACCCCTGAAGATATTAAGCAGAAAAAAACCAACCTTTTATTTTTTGGAAATTTTCATAAGGCAACTTACGAGCAATACAATGCCGCCATGCGTGAAATGATGCTCGATACCGATTACTTGTATGGCTCACTTATAAAGGATATTTATTACCTGGCTATCGTACTCGGCAGAAAATACCGGCTCATCCGGTGGGCTTACAATATTTTTATGGTAGGTATCATTGTATCTGTAATCGCTTTTGCATTGGCTACCTACCTAAGTCCCGGCGCATCTACAGGCACGGTAATCAACGGCACCGGATCACCTTTATAATACACGATCTTTCATGAATATTTATAACAGGGATCTAAGCTGGCTTGGTTTCAATTTAAGAGTTTTGCAGGAAGCTGCGGATTCCAAAAATCCTCTTTTTGAAAGATTAAAATTCCTTGCGATCTTTTCTTCCAACCTCGATGAATTTTTTAGAGTGCGATACCCCGGGGTTGTAGCGCTTTCTGTTTTAAATAGAAAAACTTTAAAAGCAATTCGTGGCGTTGACGAAAATGTTTTGGAAAATGTTCAGGATGAAATCAAAAGACAGCTTGAATATTTTGGATCAGTTCTTCATGAAGAAATTTTGCCGCAGCTAAAAAAAGAGGGGATTCTTTTTTATTACAATACGCCGGTAAGAGCAGAGCATCTTCCGGAAATACGGGAAATATTTCTTACGCATGTTCTTTCTTTTATTCAGCCTATATATCTTGATGGTAAGCCGGACAATGGTTTTATGCCCGAAAACAACCGTCTCTATCTTGTAATTACTTTGCAGGAAAATGCCGATGGACTTCTAAAACAGGCCATTGTAAATATTCCATCAGAAAAGATAAAAAGATTTTTTTCTCTCACTCCTCTTGAGGGAGATGAATACGTTATTTTTCTTGATGATATTGTTCGTGAAAATCTTGTATATATTTTTCCGGGGCTTCATATTCTCGGAGTATATAGTATAAAAGTGAACCGCGACGCTGAATTATATCTTGAGGATGAATTTAGCGGAGACTTGTTAGTTAAGATTGAAGGCCAGCTTAAGAAAAGAGATTTCGGCTTACCCTCACGTTTTCTGTACGAAGAAGGAATGCCGGCAAACCTGCAAATGTTTTTAGCCGCCGCTTTTAATGTAACATCCGAGGATATGTTTGCCGGCGGCAGGTATCACAATATGAGCGATCTTATTAAGTTCCCCACCTTCGATAAAAAACTTATTTATAAAAAAATAAAACCACTTTCATCTTCACATGTTTTAAACAGCGGCGATATTTTTAATATCCTCATAAGCGAGGATATTCTTTTACACATTCCATATCAATCTTACAACCCGGTTCTTTCTTTTTTCAACCAGGCAGCGGTAGATGTAGATGTGACCGATATTTTTATTACCTTATACAGGGTGGCGGAAGAATCGCACATCATAAATGCACTTATAAGCGCGGCGAAGAATGGCAAAAATGTAATCGCCTTTATAGAAATCAAAGCACGTTTTGATGAGGCGAATAATATTAAATGGAGCAAAATTATGAAGGATGCAGGGGTAAAAATTTTCTACAGCCTTCCTGGTATAAAAGTACATTCCAAAATCGCTTTGGTGAGAAAAAAAAGAGGTGTAGGTAAGCAGTCTTTTGCAATATTAAGCACAGGTAATTTCAATGAAATAACGGCCCAGTTTTACACGGATCATGTGCTGATGACTACGGATGCAGAAATATGCAAAGAACTTCTAAGCCTCTTTAGATTCTTAGAATTAAAAAAGATACCCGATCACAAAACACAACTCAAATTTAAAGACCTTCTTGTGGCACAATTCAATATGGCTGACGAGCTTGAAAGACTTATTAATAATGAAGTTGAAAAAGCAAAGAGAGGCGAGGCGGCCTATATAAGAATAAAGGTCAACAATCTTGAAGAGCCTTACTTAATAAAACTCCTTTACAAAGCTTCGCAGGCTGGTGTAAAAATTGATTTGATTATACGGAGCATCTGTTGCCTCGTTCCCGGCGTGCCCGGCGAAAGCGATAACATAACGGTAAAACGACTGGTAGGCAGATACCTGGAACATTCAAGAATTTTATTTTTTGGAGTTGACGATAATGTGGAAATCCTTATGGGTTCAGCCGATTTGATGACACGGAATCTAAAACACCGGATTGAAGTTTATGTGCGAATTAAAAACGAGGATTGCAAAAAAGAACTGCTTGAATATTTTAAAATACAATGGCAGGACAATGATAAAGCAGTTGTTCTTTTGCCAGACTTGCAGCAGAAAAAAATTGATAATAATGGAGCACAGATAATCAACGCACAGCAAGAAATTTATAATTTTTTAGAAAACAAATAATGAGTGCACTAAGCAGGTTTTTTCGCATGTCTCACTTAGGCAAGCTTCGTCTTAAAACAGTGATCTATATCGCTCTTTTCTGGACTATAATCGATTTTATAGTGGTACTCCTGCGCACGGACGAGCAGGAACATAACAACAGTCTCTGGTTCAGGGAATTGCTTATGTTTTCAGTAAGCCTTGTTATGGGTTATCTTTTTGTGTACAGGCTGCGAAAAATGTCAAGAAGGTATCCTCTTTGGCTAAACTTTTTGCTCAAAAGTGTTATCCTGCTGGGCTCGGCTTTCGTCCTTACTTTTATTATTCAATACGCAAATTCTGTTTTCATTTTAAGACAAAGCTCCGGAAAAGCGTTGAGCGTAATAGAAGCTTACGCTCTCCATAAGAACTGGCTGTTGCAAAAAATCATTTTCTGGATGGTCATTTTTTTTATAACGCAACTCATTCTTATCATTAATGAAAAATATTCACCCGGAGTGTTTATTGATATCCTTCGCGGAAAATATACCAATCCAAAAAATGAGAAGAGGATAGTGATGTTTATCGACCTGAAAGATTCAACACCCATAGCCGAAAAGCTGGGGCATTCACTATATTTTGAATTTATAAGAGATTTTATTTATAGAGTGTCGCAGGCAATAATTGAATTTGATGGTACTATATACCAGTATGTGGGCGACGAGGTAGTTTGCTCCTGGTTATTCGAAGGAAAAAATACCCGGAAGTGCCTGGATGCTGTAATTGAATCAAGAAAAAATATTCAAAAAAGAAGTGAGTATTTCAGGAGAAAATATGATATAGTTCCCGAATTCAGGGTAGGCATTCACTTGGGTGAGGTTACGGTTGGGGAAATAGGTGTGGTAAAAAAAGACCTTGCTATGAGTGGCGATACGATGAACACAACCGCACGCATACGAAGTGCATGCAATGAACTTAATCGTCATTTTATTGTTTCAAAAGCTTTCGTGGATAATATTGACCTGAAACAATGGCAAACCGAAAGCCTTGGCGAAGTTGAGTTGAAAGGCAAAGGAAGCAGTATTGAGCTTTTTACTTTGAAAATTTAATTTCCTTTAATTTATTTATGCAAAAGATATTTTTCTGCGAAATTATTTTATAGTGTTGATTTACTGAATATTGGTATGACAATTGGTTTAGATTTTGAGGTATAGGTCATCTTAAATTACCCCTTGGAAAATATGGAATCAGAAAATCCTAAAACACCTAAGAAGAAAAGATCATTATTGGCTAAAACAGGACGGGTGGTCGCGTGGATTTTGGCATCGCTTATTTTTCTCGTAGTTCTTGTTTTAATCCTCATACAGGTTCCTGCCGTTCAAAATTTCGCCCGCAAAAAGGTAGTGAGCTATCTCGAAAATAAACTGCATACAAAAGTTGAAATTGGCAAGCTTGATATAAAATTTCCTACAGCGCTTTCTCTTCAAAATATATATATAGAGGACCAAAGCAGGGATACGCTTTTATATGGCGGAGAACTAAAGGTGAACATCAGTATGTTCAAGCTATTGAAAAGCGACGTTGAAATCCAGGAAATATCCCTCAACAATATCATTGCAAAAGTTAAAAGAACGCCACCTGATTCTGTTTTCAATTTCCAGTTTATTACCGATGCTTTTATGGGTGAACAATCGAAGGAAAATACCACGCCTGATTCTTCTACAATGCAGATGAGTATAGCCAGGATACTCGTGAATAACACAAGAATAATTTATTACGATCCATACACAGGGAATGATATGGATCTCACATTCGGACATCTCGATACAAAAATTACCACCTTTGATCCCGGGCATTTATTATTTAATATTCCTTCGATAGTTCTGAAAGGTTTAAAGGGGCATTTTTACCAGGTGAAGCCACTCAAACAAACTATAGAAAAAACCGTAGCTGAGGCTTCCTCTGAACCCGGAAATTATTTGCAATTTCTAAACAGGGAAATGCTCATAAGTGATGTGGATGTGGCATACAACAGCGGGCCATCGCATTTAAAATCTTCTTACATCATCGGCGATCTTGCTGTTCACCCCAAAACAATCGACCTAAAAAACAGTATTATAACACTCAATGATGCAAGCCTGAACAATTCATCAATAAATGTAGAAACAGATTCCAAAGCGTTAAAAGATGAACCGAAAGATTCAGTACTAACGGTTTCGCCTACACCGCCTTTTAAAATAATTTCAGATGATCTGGTCATCAATAACAGCAAACTGAAATTTGATGATGTTTCCGCGCCGCACGTTCCAAAGGGGATAGATTATGTTCATTTAAATATGGAAAATATTTCACTTAAGGCTACAGGTCTTCAATACAGCCTTGATACTACAATTGTTTCGATTCAATCGGCGAGCCTTAAAGAACAAAGCGGCGTTATATTGAATAATCTTACTGCAGATTTTTCTATGAATCCTACCGGCGTTTCTTTGCAAAATTTATTAATAGAAACTCCGGGTTCAGAAATTAAAAGATCTGCGGTAATAACGTATCCTTCGCTGGAAGCATTGCAAAA
>JBDTMP010000051.1:0-8027 GCA_039934215.1 Ginsengibacter sp. | reverse complement strand
GCAGTACTTAAATAATTTCTTAAAAATACCTGCTGCTCTTTTACCTGGGTTGACAGGTCGTTCAATACTTTTTCTACATCTCCTGTATTGAGAGCTAATGTAGCCTTCGACTGATTTACTTTTTTCAATTTATCGCCTGCGTCAGCGACTTGTTTTAGAATTGCATCAAGTGTCGCCTCTGTTTCAGCAACCGGCTTTGCGGGCATGAACTGGTTGTTTCTATAATTAAGAAACATTTTAAAATTTCCTATCGCGTCTTTATAATCTGCAACTGCTGAATTGTACAAATCAGCATCGATATCCTGGTAGATGATCTCCTTTTCCATTTTTAATTGCTTAAGCTTTGTGGATACCTTTTGGGTTGGAGCTCCATTCTTTTCGATTCTTTTTGCGGCTGCTTCATATTGAACAAGAGGAATAAGTTTTTCATTAGCACTAATAGAATCCCTGTAATTAAAATAAGTTTTTCTGCCCGTTGCTTTACTAAATCCTTTTGAAAATTCTTCGTATGTAAGAGGGTAATCGAGGAACTGAAACATGGGATCAAAAGGCATGTGCGATTGAATAAATTCTGAAGGTGATACCTGGAAATAACTGGTGCCGGAGCGGCCTGTAAAGTGGCCATTTTCCTGGAAGCCCACATCCCATGTAGGATCATATAAATACCAATTATTTTCAACAAACACCGCACACCATGCATGTCCGGATTGGTCAACCGAACCATTACCTCTTGTGTAGCCTTCTATGGCGTAAGACTTCAACCCGCTCTTTATACAGATATCAGTTAAGATAGCGGCAAAGTTTTCGCAAACACCGCTTTTTCTTTCGATAGCCCACGTTACTTTTTCTTCACGATCCTCGTTTAAAATCACCCGGTGAAGATGGGCCGCGTCATATTTTATATTGTTGGCGACCCATGTGTATGCGGCACGTACTTTTTTGCTATCTGTATCAAAATGGGAGTTGATATATGCCGCGATATCCGTAGTATTATTTGTTTGCGATGAAGAAATACTTAAAGCGATTCTATCTGTTTGGGCATATTCATCCGGGCCTTGCGTTTTACCTGAAATGGAGCAAAATAGAAAGCAAAATATCATCACCAAAAACTTCATTGTTTAAAGTTAGATATGATTTCGAGAAATATATTGTAAAATATTGCTTTGTTTTTTAAACATCTTCGGCTAAGGACCGAAGCCATTTTAATGCTACAATTATTTGTAAAAAATTTTTTTAAAACGAAGAGATGTGCATTAACAAAAACTTACAATTCCTTTATTAATCTTTCTACGCTTTTTTGTTTCTGATTTGCCAGAACGGCTATAAACCCCGGCTCTACCTATATTATGAAAAAACAAATTTTACTTATTCTTTCTGTCGTGGTTTCAACATTTACTTTCGCACAGATGACTCCCGCATTTGGAGTAAGAGCAGGTCTTTCTTATGCAGGCGTAAGAGGCGATGCTGTTGATAATCTTAATAAGCTACTCGATTTTACAGGAGGCGCTATAAAGCCTTCAAACACTACAGGTTTTTTTGCCGGCGCTTATGCAAGCCTGCCTGTTACCGATGTTATTTCAGTGGAGCCTGCATTGTATTATTCACAAAAAGGCTATGAGCTTAATGGCGCTCTCAATTTAAAAGGTGTTGATTTTCTTGGCGCCAATGCAAAAGCAAAGCTCCAGTTGCAATACATTGATGTGCCTGTTTTGGTGAAAGCAAATTTTGGTGGATTGCAATTATTCGCCGGGCCACAAGTCTCTTATCTTGCTCACGCCGATCTTCATTCAACCGCCGGTATTTTAGGCATCAATCTTTTTAATAATACTACCGATGCAACCGCGCAATTTAATAAATGGGATGTGGGTGTTACTGGTGGTATTGGCTACCAGCTTACAAATGGTATTAATTTGATGGCTTCTTATGATTATGGTTTATCAAAAATGGATGTCAATCAAAATGTAAAATCTTACAATAATGCTTTTAAAGTAGGAGTAGGAATTAGCTTTTAAAAATCCGATTTTCCTTATTCATAAAATGCCTTGCTGATTAGCAGGGCATTTGTCGTAACATTGCAAACCCTTTAATTATAATTTTGAAATTCAGTTTATTTTTCATTTTTCATTTTAATAATTGAATGGTTTCATTTTATTCTTTTCACTGATAATTTTAATAACTATGAAGATAATTTCTGCGTTTTTAACCGTTTCCTGTTGTATTATTTTATGCAGCGCCGCTATAAAAAATAATGCTGATGAATGGATATCCTTATTTGACGGCAAATCACTCGATGGCTGGAAAGTTGGCAATCATTCGGAAACCTTCAAAGTAGAAGATGGAATGATTGTGGTGAATGGAGAGACGGCACATTTATTTTATGATGGAGATGTAAAAAACCACGACTTTAAAAACTTTGAATTTAAGGCTGATGTAATGACAACGCCCGGCTCCAATTCCGGAATTTATTTTCATACCACCTACCAGGAAGCCGGCTGGCCGTCAAAAGGATACGAAGTACAGGTAAATAATTCCCATACAGATTGGCGCAGAACTGGCAGCCTTTATTCTGTCGAAGACGTGAAGGAGGTATTTGTAAAAGATAATGAATGGTTTACAGAATACATAAAAGTTCAGGGGAAGCATGTTACAATAAAGATTAATGACAAAACGGTAGTTGACTATACCGAACCTGAAAATGTTAAGCGGCCTGCAGACATGGCAGGGCGTGTTCTTTCCAGCGGCACTTTTGCGCTCCAGGGCCATGATCCCAAAAGCAAAGTCTATTTCAAAAATATTATGGTAAAGACATTGGATTAACTTCGCTCCAATGCCTGAGTTTTATTTCACTAAGCGTTAGTTTGCATCTTTCTTAAAAAATTTTCCCCGTGTATAAGGCATGCAATTCCTTTTCTTAAAGAGCAAAATCTTTTTCTACCTTCAAAGAAAAAATTCCTTTATGAAAAAATTGTTATTCTTACTTCTTATACTTATTTCATTCACCGGCATTAATGCGCAAAAATATCCCGACAGCTATACTGATGGAAAATATATAAGTGTCAACGGCGCCAAACTTTATGTGGTTATCGTTGGTACCGGTGATCCTCTCATAATTATTCCCGGCGGTCCGGGCGGCGCCCATCCCGGTTATAGAAGATTTGATACTTTGGCAAAAGACAACCAGCTAATTTTTTATGACGCCTTCGGGAGAGGGAAAAGTGATACAGCAAAGGATGTAAAGGAATATTCATTGGCCCGTGATATCGAAGACGTGGAAGGCCTCAGGATTGCTTTGCATATTGATAAGCTTAATGTTCTGGGTCATTCTTATGGAGGTGTAGTTGCCCAGGGATATGCTGTAAAATATCCATCGCATGTAAATCATCTTATTCTTGCCAATACATTTCACAGCTTTATTATGTGGCAGGCAAATGATGATAACAGCAATCATGAAATAAAAACAAATTATCCTGAAGTATGGGATTCGCTCATGCTAATAAGGGAAGCCGGTGCAATTTCCAGCGATGCAAAGCACCAGCAATTATATGGCAAAGTTCCTTATGGATTTCTGTATGCATACAATCCGGATAATTTTTTAAGTCGTGGGAAAAAGCCATACCCAAATTCGTTCAATTCTAAATTATATTACCAAATGGTAGGCAAAGACGGTGACTTTATAGTAGGAAGTGATATTGGGAATTTTGATTTCAGAAAAGAGCTGAAAGATTTGAAAATGCCAATACTTATTTATGGTGGGCGATATGATCGTGTAGCCGTACCTGCTATGATGGTAAAGTTTAAAGAATATTGTCCGCAGGCTCAGTTTATGATGTTTGAAAAGTCAGGGCATAATCCCCAAATAGAGGAACCGGAAAAATTATTTCCGGTTATTGAAAACTTTTTACATCACTAAATAATTACATCAGTTTTCAACTCTCAATTTTTATTTATTTACCCTTTAGCCGGTATTTTTTATTCACCTTGGGGTTATTAAAATATTCATCAAGCTCTTTACTATCAGTGGCATCCTCAATTACAGGTACATCTATAAGCTGCAATTGTACCTGTTTTAATTCTTCTTTAAGCCTTGTCGTTTTTTTGACTATATCAGGATCTTTGTCTCCTACAAGAATATTATCAGTAATTAAATATTGTAACCTTTTAATATCACTTCGTACCAGTGACGCTGAATTCTGTTCATAATTTTTGTTTGGAGCCACCGCTTCTTTCACGGGCACCAGCGCCACACCTACGCTCGGCAATATTTTTCCGGTAGTCTGCCCGGCATTATCCGGTAGTGAAGAAAAGATGGTGCCTCCCAAAGCCGTTGACGCGGAAGTAAGATCAAATGTGGTGCGTGTATTTTTTGTGTTCTTGATTTTTTTATCCAGAATTCTAAAAGTGCTCTTTAACTGCAGGATATACTTTTCTATGTTGGCAACTATATTACTATACTCTATCAATCTTTGCGGGAAATTAATGGTCTGGTTCACCATGACCTTTACAGTTGCCGTATCTCGGTTAAAGAATTTATCTACCCCTATAAAATTTATTGTCAGCAGCTTTTGCTTTTCAGCATC
Source organism: Ginsengibacter sp. (assembly GCA_039934215.1). Taxonomy (GTDB): domain Bacteria; phylum Bacteroidota; class Bacteroidia; order Chitinophagales; family Chitinophagaceae; genus Ginsengibacter. The sequence goes on along the minus strand of JBDTMP010000051.1, from coordinate 3,450 downwards.
ATCTTCTTTTATAAAATCATAGCTGGGTGTCCAGGTAAAATCATCTCCGCATTTGGTAACCGCGGTTTCGGACCGTATAGGAAAATTAGAGTAATACGTAATAGACTCAATAGGAAAACTTCCTTCTTCGCATTGCAGCTTGAAGTTTAGAGTATCACCTTCATCCATGTTAAGCGTTCCGCTTACAGTAGGCTTTACCCGCGATGGAATAATTTCTGTATTATAAAAAACTAATGTAAAGGATGTGTCGACCCGGTCCGTATCGTTATTAAGATTTTGCACACCCAGGTTTACTTTGTATTCATTATCATACTTAAGCTTACCGGAAAGAAAATAAGATTTGTCTGCCTTAAACTTCAGTACACCATCATCTTTATTTATTTTCAGTCCGACAGGTGAATTTCTCAAGAACCAAAAATATTGCTCAGGATCTTTATTTATTTCAAAATGATATTCAAGAGTGGAGTCAACATGAAGTGTAAAGTAGGGTGTAAAATTTTTGATACGTAAAACGGTATCTTCTTTTTTTACAGGAATGCTGTCTTCAAACACCTGCGCTTTCCCACAAAAAGGAATCGCAAATAACATTAATGATAACAATAAAGACAGGTAAACCGGCTGATCAGATTTTTTTAGCATGCACGCAAAAATATAAAACTCTCACTTTTATCCTTGTTGAAATATTTTGTGATTGTTATTGATTAAATAAAATAAGGTGAACACTACCGTTTCCCTTCATAATAATTGCACTGCTGCAAAGAACCAAGCCGGAAACGTAAAGGAATTTTAATAGCCTTTTCTACAAGAAGCTCCTGCTTACAGAAAAAACCAAAGTTGCAGGTGTAAAAATTTTCTGGTACCGGGTTATTGATTAGTCTGCCGTTTCTTTTCTGTAATGCCTTATCGATTACATACAATGAGGTGAAATGTATGTTGTAGATAGAATTTTTAACGGAATTTTTTAAAATAAAATCTTTTCCTTTCAATAAAAAATCAGGTGCAACCTGGGCTGCAACGGTTGCATATATAAGAAAAAAAAAGCCAGTAACACAAATTTTATTCCAAAAAAACATATCGTTATTTTTGCACCACAAATTTACAACATATATAAAAGAAAAAAGTTAAATGTCCTTAGGCCAGCGTTTACAACAAAAGCTATTACAGAAATTATCACCGCAGCAGATTCAGTTGATGAAATTGCTGCAGGTTCCTACTGCTCACCTCGAGGAAAGGATTAAGGAAGAGATAGAAGAGAATCCTGCGCTTGAGCCAGGTGAGGATGGCCATGATGACAATTATGATGAGCCAAAAGATGAATTTGATAGTAATGAGGATGAGGTCGATGGAAGCGAATCAGATTATGAAAGTATTGATATAAGCGAGTATGTAAAAGACGGTGATGATGAAGTGGGTGATTACCGTTTACGCGATGATAATTACGGAGACCCTGAAGAAACCAAAACGGTTCCACACAAGGTTGAAACATCCTTCTTCGATATTTTGAAATCGCAGCTTTTGATGCTTAATCTCGATGACAGGCAAAAAAAAATTTCGGAACAAATAATAGGAAGCATTGATGATGATGGTTACCTGCGCCGCGAAACATCAGCTATTGCAGATGACCTTGCTTTCAGGCAAAATATTGACTGTACTGAAAAGGAGATTGCGGAATTGATAAACATGATTCAGCAATTTGATCCACCCGGTGTGGCAGCGAGAAACTTGCAGGAATGTCTTTTACTACAGCTTAAAAGAAAAGAGGTTGAAGGAAAACAGGTAAAGGTAGCCATAGATGTGATCGCGAATTATTTCGAAGAGTTTACAAAAAAACATTATGAAAAAATTCAGCGCGGTTTGAATCTTGATGATGGTGGAATCAAAGATGTGATCAACCAGATCATAAAATTAAATCCAAAGCCGGGAGGGCAGGTTGGAGAAACCAACAAACTGCAGAGTTACGTGATCCCTGATTTTTTTGTAATAAATACACTTGGCAAACTTGAAGTAACCCTCAACTCTAAAAATGCTCCTGACCTGCGCATAAGCGAAGGGTACAGGGATATGCTTAAGGATTACGACCGCGGAGCTAAAAAAGATAAACGCCAAAAAGAAGCCGTGCTTTTTATCAAGCAAAAGATTGATTCTGCAAAATGGTTTATTGACGCGATAAAGCAGCGGCAGCACACATTGCTTAGCACCATGCAAACAATAATGGAATACCAGAAAGAATTCTTTTTAACCGGTGACGATACCGACCTGCGGCCAATGATATTAAAGGATATTGCAGAAAGAACCGGGCTTGATATTTCTACGGTTAGCCGTGTTGCCAACAGTAAATTTGTACAGACTGAATTCGGCACTTACCGACTTAAATTTTTCTTTAGTGAAAGTCTCGTGACCGATACGGGTGAAGAAGTAAGTACCCGTGAAGTGAAAAAAATACTAAGTAATTTAATTGATGATGAAAGTAAACAGCATCCTTTGAGTGATGAAAAACTCACCGAGCTTTTACAGGAGAAGGGCTACAACATTGCTCGACGCACCGTGGCAAAATACAGGGAACAGCTAAACATTCCTGTTGCACGATTAAGAAAAGAATTATAATGGATACTGATTTTTTTAGCCGGCCTTCTCAACCCATTCCTTCCTTACAAAAAGAACGGTATAGCCTCGCTTTACGGATTCCTGCGCAAATTTTTTCTTATGTATTTCATCCTCTTTTTATACCAGTAATTGCTACCTGGTATATAGCTTTTATACAGGCAGGGTATTTCACAGGTATTCCATATGGAGAAAAGATTTACGTACTGATAAGAGTTGCTTATAACACTATCTTTTTTCCCGCTTTTACAATCATACTTTTGAAAGCGCTTGGTTTTATTGATAGTATTTTTTTAAGGACCCGGCGTGAAAGGATCATTCCTTATATAGCTGCCAATATATTTTATTTCTGGATGTATCTGGTTTTCAGAAGCCAGCCTGAAGTGCCGTTGGTTCTTACCTCTTTTATTTTTGGAATATTTCTTTCTTCATCTTTCGCGCTGCTGGCAAATATTTATTTTAAAATAAGCATGCATGCATTGGGGGTTGGTGCTTTATTCGGGCTCCTGCTTTTGGTTATTTTTAGCGGCTCCTCTTATGGAGTTTTTTTACCTGCGATGCTTATAATTTTATTAACGGGCTTCGTATGCACTTCAAGATTGATTGTTAGTGATCACATGCCGTTCGATATTTACGCAGGGATATTTATTGGAATGCTTAGCCAGCTTATTGCACATATTTTTATTGGAATATAAAGGCAAATTTAAGTTTGTATTTATAGGATTAAGTAGAATAAAATGATGCAGAGAGTTTAAGGGATTTAAATTAATCAGCAAATTTTCTTTCTACTTTATTATTTACAGGAGGCACGGTCTTCAGGTAAGCATATATGGCTTTCAACTCGGCATC
>JBDTMP010000050.1:0-4254 GCA_039934215.1 Ginsengibacter sp. | reverse complement strand
ATTAAAGCGACGTCGCAAAACTTATTGCTAATTTGCAGCCATCATGTACACTTTAAAAAAATCACTTGGCCAGCATTTTTTAAAAGACGAAAAAATAGTTGAAAAAATTATCGATTCATTAAATCAAAATTCTTTCAAAAATTTACTCGAAGTAGGCCCCGGAGCGGGCGCCCTTACAAAGCATCTTATAAACATACCCAACATTAATTTTAAGGCTGTTGAACTTGATACTGAAAAAGTAAACTTTCTCTTAAAACAATTTCCTCAATTGAAAGATAAACTTATCAATAAAGATTTTCTTGAAATTGATCGTCCTTTCGAAGAGCCTTTTACGGTGATCGGAAATTTTCCTTATAATATCTCTACGCAGATTTTGTTCAAAGTCCTTGAATGGAAAGGCTATGTGCCAGTTGTAATTGGCATGTTTCAGAAAGAAGTTGCAGAAAGGGCTGCAGCAAAAGAAGGCAGTAAAATTTATGGAGTGCTAAGCGTTTTGTTGCAATATTATTATAATGTCGAGTTTTTATTTGCCGTAGGCAATGAATGTTTTACACCTCAGCCTAAAGTACAAAGTGGGGTAATAAGATTAACGGCGAATGAAAGTTATTTGCCGGTAAAAAGTGAAAGAGCCTTTTGGGTACTGGTGAAAACAGCATTTAACCAACGCCGTAAGACACTTCGCAATGGAGTAAAAAGTTTATTTGCAAGCGACATTCTTACCGACGAATTATTTAACCGGAGAGCCGAAACTTTAAGTGTAAAAGAATTCGCTTCGCTGACTTTCAAGATGATCTGAGAAAATATTCATGAAAAATATTCTAATTAGTTTTTTTATTTCCAGTGTCATTTCCTCCTGCTATACGCCGCGCTATGTTTATAGTCCTCCCACGCAAAACGTACCTTCAATCGATAAAAAAAATGATGTGGAATTGTCAGCTAATTATGGAACATCCCTGGATATCTTCCATTCAAAAGGTAATTACAATCGCGGCGTTGATTTGCATACTGCGTGGGCCGTTAGCAATCATTTTGCCGTGATGCTCAACGAAAGTTTTCGATGGGAAAGTAACCGGACTAACGATACTTTTTTTCAAAGTGACAGTTCTTCTTTAACCTATAAAAGAAATTTTATGGAATTGGGCGCGGGATATTATACCGCCATGAAAAATAATAATAAAATGCAGTTCCAGGTTTTCACAGGAATGGCTTTTGGGTCTTCAAAGATTTCCGACGATTTTTTTTCAAATAATATTCTTACAAAAAAATATCATCAAAGCAGGGTTACAAAACTTTTCATTCAGCCTGCTTTTATCTTCAAGCCCGGCCCTAATTTTAATGCTGCTCTTTCCACCCGTTTCACTGAAATATTATTTTCACATATTCGCACCAATTATAATTCTTCGGAATTAAATAATTATTTACTTGATAGCATTACTGTTTCTCCTCTCTTCTTTTGGGAACCGGCACTCACTTATACTTTTGGTTTTAAAAAATTTCCTTTCAAATTCCGGGTACAGGGTTCAATTTCTGTCTTGTTGAATCATCGTTTTGTTGAACATCGTACTTCCAATATCAGTATTGGTTTAGTATCCAATTTTATTCAGCATAAAACAAAGAAAAAGGCTGATCCCAAAAACTAACGCTCATTATTTTTTAGATTGTTTAGTTGTAATTTTACTTTCCCCAATCCCATTTGGCAACCTGATTTATTGTGTATGATTGAAAAAGTAACTCCAACAGTAAGAATCGTAACGGCAGCTTCGTTATTTGATGGGCACGACGCTGCCATTAATATTATGCGTCGGATTTTGCAGAGCAAAGGTGCTGAGATCATTCATCTTGGGCACAACAGGAGCGTGCATGAAATCGTAGAATGCGCTATCGAAGAGGACGCAAATAGTATCGCCATTACAAGTTACCAGGGCGGCCACCTGGAATTTTTTAAATACATGAAAGACCTGCTGGACGAAAACGGTTGCGGGCACATAAAAATTTTTGGCGGTGGCGGCGGTACAATTTTGCCCAAAGAAATTGAAGAACTCCATGCCTATGGCATCACAAGAATTTATTCACCGGATGATGGAAGAACTATGGGCCTTGAAGGAATGATCGAAGACGTGATTAAAAAAAGCCGCCCCGGCCTCCCCCTGATCTCCTCCAGTGAAGGGGGGACAAAAACCCCGGTCTTTGAAAAAAATGGGAATGGGAATGGTGGAAAATTTGCATTGGGAGAGTGGAGAGATATTAAGAAAATAGCAAGTTCTATTACAGATGTTGAAAATGGGGATTCAATAAATATTTTAAAGAATAATATTCCAAACAGTAATTTATCATCTGCTCACGCTGCGGCAGTTCTTGGCATCACCGGCACCGGTGGCGCGGGAAAATCTTCTGTCACCGATGAAATTGTTCGTCGCTTCCTGAATAGTTATGATGATAAAACTATTGCCGTCATTTCAGTTGATCCCTCAAAGAAAAAAACAGGCGGTGCTTTATTAGGCGATCGTATTCGCATGAATTCAATTCATCATCCACGTGCATATATGCGTTCGCTGGCGACACGTGAAAGCGATAAGGCACTAAGCAGATATGTACAGGAGGCTATTGATATTTGCAAATTGGAAGGATATGATTTCATCATTCTTGAAAGCGCTGGCGTGGGCCAGGGCGATTCATCAATACTTGATCATTGCGATGTGAGCATGTATGTAATGACTCCTGAATATGGCGCAGCATCCCAGCTTGAAAAGATTAACATGCTGGATTATGCTGATATAGTTTGTATAAATAAATTCGATAAAGCGGGTGCCCTGGACGCATTACACGATGTGAAAAAACAGTATAAGCGCAATCATTCTTTATGGAATGCAAAAGATGATGAACTGCCGGTAATGGGAACTACGGCATCTCTTTTTAATGATGCAGGAGTAAACACTTTATTTGAAAAACTTGTTACAATAATCAAAGAAAAAACAAAGGTAGACTTCGGTGACGTTAAAGTATCCAGATCAGGATCTCACCTTAATTCTACTTCTGTAATACCGCCAAAGCGGGTACGTTATCTTGCGGAAATCGCAGATGAAATTGCAAAATATAACAGCCAGTCGGTTGAACAAGCCGAAATTGCTTCGCAGTTATACCAGGTAATTGGTGCCTCATCAATTCTAAAAGAAAATTATTTTGAAGAAGGAAAAAATGCCCCGGCTATTGAAACAATGGAAGGCGTTGCGTTGTCTTTGAATAAAAAATTATTACCCGCTTCAAAGCAACTGATCGATGAATGGGATGATTTAAAAGCCTCTTATAAAAATGAATTTTTTGAATACAATGTCAGGGGACAGATATTTAAACAGCCGCTCTACTCAGAATCACTTTCGCATACAAAGATTCCAAAAATAGCTGTTCCACGTTTTAGGGATTGGGGGGATATTTTACGGTGGCGGTTGCAGGAAAATTTTCCTGGCCATTTTCCATTCACTGCCGGAGTGTTTCCATTAAAGAGATCGGAGGAGGATCCTACAAGAATGTTTGCCGGAGAAGGCGGCCCGGAAAGAACGAACAGGCGTTTCCATTATGTTAGTATTGGCCAGCCTGCAAAACGTCTCAGCACTGCATTTGACAGCGTTACTTTGTATGGTGAGGATCCTGCTGCCCGTCCTGACATTTATGGTAAGGTTGGTAACAGCGGCGTAAGTATCGCAAGTGTTGATGATGCTAAAAAATTGTACAGTGGCTTTGATCTTTGTCATCCTAAAACATCGGTGAGCATGACCATTAATGGCCCGGCTCCTATGTTGCTTGCATTTTTTTTAAACGCAGCCATCGATCAGCAATGCGAAAAGTATATAGTTGAAAATAACTTACGGGATAGGGTAAACGAAATTATAGAATCAAAATTTGAACCTGATACACTTCCAAAATATATCGGGATTAATAATGAGCCCGTATGTCCTGAAAAAGGTAAAATGACCGGTCATTTGCCAAAAGGTAATGATGGCCTTGGCTTAAGATTATTGGGTCTGTCCGGAGAAGACGTTCTCGAAAAAGAAATTTATGAAGAAATAAAAACCAGGGCATTGGCTTCGGTGAGAGGTACGGTGCAGGCAGATATTTTAAAAGAAGACCAGGCGCAAAATACCTGTATTTTTTCAACAGAATTTGCTTTAAAATTAATGGGCGATGTACAGGAATATTTCATCGATAATAAAATCAGGAATTTTTATTCGGTTTCTATAAGTGGTTACCATATTGCTG
>JBDTMP010000049.1:0-4341 GCA_039934215.1 Ginsengibacter sp. | reverse complement strand
TTTATTTTTTAAGCCGTCAATAATGGAAAAAAAGGAAAAGATAATAATCGCGGTTGCTATAATTGTTATGGCATTTGCAGGCACACTAAATTATATGCATTCCAACGTGCTTCTTGCTTTTATAATAAGCGCGGTGGCACTGGCATTGCTCGCAAAAATTGTCGGAGATGCAACGGAACAATTGGGCAGCCGCTTTGGCCCGGCTGCTACAGGTATATTACAATCGGCCCTTGGCAATTTGCCGGAACTATTTGTATGCATATTCGCCCTCAGGGCGGGCCTTGATAAAGTGGTGCAGGCAGCGTTGATCGGTTCTATACTCGGGAATTCATTATTGGTTTTAGGGCTGGCAATTTTTATAGGTGGTCTCAAAAATGGTACCCAGCGTTTCACTTCAGAGCCTCCTAAAATGATAGCAACTTTAATGATATTGGCTTTCGCAGGGCTCGCTATTCCAACTGTTACCAATATGTTTCATACCTCCGCCGAAGGTCACCTTGATACGCTGGATATTTTTTTGGCGATTGTTTTACTCGTCATTTTTATTGCCAGTCTGGTTTTTTCATTAAAAGGAGATAGCGCTCTCGTTTCACCCAAACCAGAGGGTGGCAAAGTTGCCGCACGATGGTCATTGCCTCTCACTATTGTTGTACTTGCAGCAGCCGGTGTAGCGGCGGGTTTCGTTTCCGACTGGTTTGTAACAGCTCTTCAGCCGGCAATGAAATCACTGGGGATTAATGATACATTTGCCGGCCTCGTGATTGTTGCTATTGCAGGAAATGCGATTGAGAACGTGGTAGGGATTCAGCTGGCTTACAGCAACCAATCAGATTATTCAATGAGTGTAATTATGAACAGTTCTTTGCAGGTAGCCCTTGGCTTATTTCCACTGCTTGTACTTTTATCATTTGTTTTGGGCGGCGCCGTCTTAACTTTCGTGTTAACTCCCATGCTTCTTGTTTGCCTGGCCCTGGGAGTAATCGTTAGCGCATTTATTGTTTTTGACGGGGAATCGATTTGGCTGGAAGGTCTCGCATTGATAGGACTTTATTTATTAATTGCAGCAGCATTCTGGTGGGGATGAGAACGGGTGCATTTCCATTGTTGTGAACTACCCAGGAATAAGTCGAAACGTAAACAGGAAGTGGCACAACTAAAATTTTATTCCGTCATAAATATTTTCAAGGCTTACGTTTAGCTCAACTGGATTGATAAAAAAAGTATCACTTTTTTCCGTTAGCTCCGAAAATTTCCAGGTTCCATTTTCCATTTTGGTTGTTATTCTTACATGAATAGCGCGGGAATCTATTATGATATATTGTTGCAGGGATTCAATCTGCATGTAGAAAAAAAGTTTTTTCCCAATATCATAATCTTCTGTTGAAGGAGAAAGAATTTCAAAAATTACAGCGGGATTTTTTACGGTATCTTTTATATAATCATCATCAAATTGAGGTTCGCCGCAAATAATTGTGGCATCGGGATAAAAAAAAGAGTTTTTTGATTTAACAGCAATTCTTAGATCACCCGGGTAAATGTTGCACTCTTTTCCCTGAAGATGATTCCAGGCTCTCCCAATAATATTTGATGAAATTTTATTGTGATTTACCGATGCACCTGCCATCGCAAATATTTCTCCACCGGCATACTCATGCTTGTATTCCTGTTTACGCTCCCATTCAAGAAAATCAGTTGGGGACATTTTAGGGTAATATTTGGGCGCAGCCTCATTAACTTCCATAGCTGTAAAATTAATGTTTTATGAATATCCTTTAGCAATAGCTAAATGAAAATAATTGTTGCCATAATACACACAGTTTGAAATGGCGCTTTTAATTTAAGGCATAATATTGGTTGACATCGTTTAAATGATTTTTTGTAAATGACAGCCAGTTACACATTCATTAAAGGCACATCTCTCATTGTAGCGGCTGCTATACACGAGGGGCATCAAACGCGGGGCGAATTGCGCGGTTTATTTAATTTAAGTGATGAGGAACGATTAAGAGAAGAAGATCCTTTTACGGCAAAATGGCTGAACATTTCCGACAATAAAATCATTGTACATCATTCACGGTTTGAAACAGATGTGAACAGGCCGCGTGATAAAGCGGTGTATGTAAAACCTGGGGATGCATGGGGTTTGCAGGTGTGGAAAAATGATTTGCCTGAAGAAATTGCCAATGCATCGCTGGCTGTATATGATAATTTTTACAAGCAGGCAAAAGACTATTTCGATTCTCTTTTTGAACTGCATAAAAAAATAGTGGTATATGATATTCACTCGTATAATCATCGTCGTGAAGCTGAAAATATTGTTGCTGATGCAAATGAAAATCCTGAAATAAATATCGGCACAAAAAATATGGATAATAAAATATGGCAGCCGCTTGTACAGCTAATGATTGATAACTTTAGGAACTTTAATTATAACGGGCGCAATCTTGATGTGAGAGAAAATATTAAATTTAAAGGTGGCTATTTCGGGCAGTGGCTTTATGAACAATATGGTAAAAAGATTTGCCCGGTGAGTATTGAGTTCAAAAAATTTTTTATGAATGAATGGACGGGGAAGCCTTTTGACAAAGATATTCAACTGATCAATCATTTACTGATGGCTTCAAAAGAGCCTGTGTTGTATGCGCTTAAAAAAATAAATATTTGAATGCCTGATATGCCAGACGCAACCACTCTTAAAAATATAAGCAATACTTTACAACGGGGAAAAAGCATACGCAGAAATCTTTCCCTGAACAGCAAGCTTGTTATTGACCAGAAGCTCCCTTACTTGTGTGTGTACAGGTTTACAGAAAAAGCAGATCCGTATGTAGCATCGCTATTAAAAACGCAGGGCGCTTACCTCATTGCAAACGCCAAACTTGATGTACAGAGCCTTTTGAAAACTATCATTGAAATTTCTATGAAAGATTTTAAATCTTTTATGATAGTAGAAATCTGGAACAACGATATGGCAAAAAATGAAACCGCCATAAAGCTGCTCTACCCCGGTGGAAAAATATCAGCCACTATTGAAACATTTGAAAAAGGGTTTAATGAATTCAAAAAGTTTTTACCAAGAGTAAAGGTTTTCCTGGAAGACACGAAGAAGAGACATCCTGAAAATTTACCTCCGTTAATAGAGTTGGATGAACTCGAAAAAACAGGTGCTTTATTAATTGGTATAAGCATTAAATCATTATTCAGAGATGCGGAAAACAAAATTTATTACCCACTGTTCTTTAGAAAAATCAGGAGAAAATTCGCTGAAGTTATAAAGATGGCTGCCTTCGAATTTGTGCGGGTACAGTCGGATAATAAATTTGAACATTACCTGATGCTTGGTAAAACACGATTGGATAATCTTGTACGCTCCGCCGATAATAGAATTGCAGAGATCAGTGAAAAAATGGATTTTATTTTAAGGGTTACTCCTGTTAATGCAACCGTTGCATGGGTAAATTTTCAGAAGAATAATTTTTCAAAACTTCCTCAATTCTCATACAGGCTTATCTCTTTGGATCCGGAGTTAGAAAAAAGAAAACTCTTTAATATACCCATTGAAAATATTGAACATCCCACCCTCGCATTTTTATTGCGCGATAAAAGAATGGAACTGGAAAAGCAACTGACTATGCTGGAGGAGAGAGGTACAAAAAAATTTATGCATACAAGTCAAAGTATTTATGGGGAAATAGACAACGATTTAAAAAGTGCGGCGATATCTCTCCTCACTGATGAAATACCAAATGAACAAACTGAATATAATACCGTCAACGCTGTGGATTTTGCCCGGGCGGCGGATTTGGAATTGGAAAAATACAGGGAGCATTTTCCCCAATTAAAACTTCGGGTAAAAGTGAAAGACAACGTAAGCGGGCTCATTGTTTCGGCGTCTGAATTATCAGTCGGTAAAGATCTTAACATAAGTGAAAAAAGGGTTGAAGCTCTGATACAACATGAAGTAGGCACGCACATTCTTACCTATTGTAACGGCCATGCGCAGCCGCTAAAACTGATGTATGCCGGTTTTGCAGGTTACGAGCAATTACAGGAAGGAATAGCGGTACTGTCAGAATTCCTGGTTGGCGGGTTGGATATGAATCGTCTAAAATTGCTGGCCGCAAGAGTAATCGCGGTAGATGCATTAATTACTGGCGCTGATTTTATAGAAACATATAATTTGCTTCGTAACAAGTATGGCTTCAGCGCCAGGACGTCTTTTGGCATTGCTATGCGGGTTCATCGCGGTGGGGGCTACACGAAAGATGCGATTTATCTAAAGGGTGTTATACAGGTTTTAAATTTTATAAAAGAGGGAGGAGACATCACGCATCTTTATGG
>JBDTMP010000048.1:0-2515 GCA_039934215.1 Ginsengibacter sp. | reverse complement strand
ACCAGCCCAATATGCAGGCTGCTTATCTATTTAACTATTCCGGTAAACCATGGCTTACACAAAAATGGATAAGGGAAATACAGGACAGGTATTACGGGTCTGACCCATATAATGCATGGTTGGGTGATGAAGATGAAGGGCAAATGGGTGCCTGGTTTGTAATGAGTGCAATGGGTTTATTTGAGACAGATGGTGGTGCATCAATAAAACCGTTTTATGAAATAGGAAGTCCAATTTTCGAAAATGTTACCATTCATTTGGATCCAAACTACTATTCCGGCAAAACATTTACTATTGAAGCCAAAAATGTTTCTGACAAAAACCGGTATATACAATCCGCCAGTTTAAACGGACAAGCTTTGAACAAGCCCTGGTTTTATCATGATGAATTGGTTAAGGGTGGCAAACTAACATTGGTTATGGGAGATAAACCAAATGAAAACTGGGGAAGCAAGCCAGGTGATGCGCCACCTTCAATGCCGGAAAATAAATAGAGCGACACTCAATTTTGTCACCATGCTAAAGCGATATTTTTTTCAGAAAAAACTTAACGGAGATTTAATAAAATTCATGGTAATCATAATAAATTATTACAGATGTTTATAAAATTAAAGGCTGGTATTATCTTTCTTGCCGGATTATTTTTTTGTTCGCAGCTACAAGCACAACCATCGCAAGCCGTTGCTGTTAAAATACGTAATGACAGTACATTAAATCGTGTGAAGGCAATGGCCGGTGACTTAGTTAAAACCGGCTTTAATGCAGGCTCCGGCTATGGTGAAGTCTGGATAAGGGATTTTAATACGTTCATTGAGCTTTCGTGTGAAGTAATGCCAAAAGATTCTATAAAAAAAAGACTCCAAGTATTTTTTCAAATGCAGGGTGATGATGGAAATATTATTGATGGCTACATTCCCAGGACGAAAGCAAATGTGGGATATGATTATATCCAAAGTCCTAATGCACCCGGACTTGAGGGCCATAAAAATACAGTGGAGACAGACCAGGAAACTTCTCTTATACAAGCGGTATATAAATATGTAAAAGCAACAAAAGACAGTGGTTTTCTTTCCGAGATGATTGCGGGAAAAACCGTGCAGTCGGGGATGTCAGATGCTTTGAATTTTTTAATGACCAAAAGATATTCTACAAAATACGGGCTTATATATGGCGCCACAACAGTTGACTGGGGCGATGTGCAGCCTGAAACACCATGGGGAGTATTGATGGATAGTTCCAGTCATCTTGCAATTGATATTTATGATAATGCAATGCTGGTAATTGCGCTGAATAATTACATAGAACTTTTCCCCTGGGATTCACGTTGGAACGACATCCGAAAAAATGTCAGGAAAAATATAATGAAATATTTATGGGATGATAAGAGGCAAAAATTTATACCACATCTTTATTTAAATGGTTCACCGTTTCCACCTTCTTTCGATGAAGAAAAAATTCTTTACTATGGTGGAACTGCTATAGCAATAGAAGCAGGATTGCTTAATAAAAAAGAAATTCAGGCCGTAAACCAACAAATGTTGGATGGTGTGAAAGCATCAGGAGCTATGTCTATCGGCCTGACAATTTATCCTGTTTATCCCAAAGGTTTTTTTAAGAACAAGGGGATGTTTCCCTACAGCTACCAGAATGGTGGGGACTGGACGTGGTTTGGCGCCCGCATGATCAACCAGCTTGTTGGCTATGGATTTATTGAAGAGGCATATAACGAACTAAGGCCTTTTATTACAAGGGTTCTTGATAATAGCGGTTTTTATGAATGGTACACAGTAGATGGCAAGCCGGCAGGCTCGACAAATTTTCGCGGCTCTGCAGGTGTGCTGTATACGGCAATTACAAATCTGCAAATGGCTACAGCCAGCGATAATGGAAAATAGATCTCTTGCAATTCCTGTATATAAATGTGATGCGTAAATATTTAAGATTTAATATGATGAACGATATATTTCGACTCTTTATATGTGTAGACATTTTCGCCAAATAAATCACACTGAACTATTAATTAGAATTTTAGAAACGAGACATTGAAAGCCTTAACTGTACTACAATTGATCAGAGATATTACGAATTTTTTGATCTGGCCATTTAAGATTTATAAGACGCAAATAATGCCACAAAAACTTATAGCATTAATTTTTCTTAAATTTTTTCTTAAAAAAAACCTTTTTATCAAAATATGTTAGTATGTTTGAACATGCAATTGATTTGCATTACCGATCTGTCCTGATGATTGCTTAACCCCTTTAATAACTGCATAGAATAGCTGATAAATTCCCGTAAAACAATTCTGCAAAAGCTTTCGCCACTGAGTTTTGTTTTAGTGAATGATATGATATCAGAATTAGATGCTTTCTGCCCGCTTACTATTTCACGTTAAAAGATCGTGCTTGCGTAAGCTCATGGTTGTAACAATTTGTATTGGTACTAAAATTAAATGGTAGTAATTTTTAATAATGATTAAATACTTTTTATGAGATGTAAAATGATAACCAACATT
>JBDTMP010000047.1:0-11659 GCA_039934215.1 Ginsengibacter sp. | reverse complement strand
TTAGCGACTTTATTATCACTTCTTGAAGATAAATATGTTGACACAGGTACTATAGTTGATTGCGAAGATGGAAAAAAATCATTCTATGGCTTGTGGATAAGAGATTCCCATACCGGAACAGGAAAGATAACGGTGAAAGAAGCCTTTGCCCGTTCTTCAAACGTTGCATTTGCAAAGCTTGCGGATGAATATTATCACAACCAGCCAAAAAAATTTTACAACCATCTCCACAATCTTCGCCTTGATACTGTAACGGGCATAGATATCGTGGGCGCTGCTGTTCCTCTTATTAAAAAGCCTGATGGGAAATACTGGACAAAGTTTACGATTCCATTTATGGCTCATGGCTACGAAGAGTTGGTTACACCATTGCATATGCTCATGCTTTATAATGCAGTTGCAAATAATGGAAAAATGATGAAGCCCTACCTCGTAAATGCGATAAAGGATATGGGTGTAGAAATAAAATCATTTCACCCTACTGTACTGGTAGATAAAATTTGCAGCGATGAAACACTTGGTAAATTAAAAGACTGCTTGCTTGCTGTGGTAGAGAATGAGCATGGTACAGCTCACCCGGTGAAGAGTGATGTGTATAAATTTGCAGGCAAGACCGGCACAGCCGTAACGGCCATGGATAATCGCGGTTATAACAAAAGCAATAAAATATATCAATCAGCATTTATTGGCTATCTGCCGGCAGATAATCCAACGTATACGATCGCAGTTATAATTCAAAATTCCAGTGAATCAAAATTGGCATACGGCGGAACTGTATCTGCTCCTGTTTTTAGGGAAGTTGCTGACAGGATATATGCTTCTGAATTTTCAAGCGATCCTAAAATCAATCTGCAAAATAAAGTTGATAGCAATACCTATATGATGTATGGTTTAAAACCTGATCTTAACAGAATTGTAAATGTCTTTCAATTTGCTTCTATAGACTCTGCCACATCAGGATTATGGAGAACAATGGCCGTGCAGGGAAGACAAGCGGAATTAAATTCAGCATATAGCGCTGCTTCTTTGCAAAAGAAAGTTCCCGATGTTACCGGCCTGGGATTAAAAGATGCAGTGTACCTGCTGGAAAATATGGGCTTAAGAGTTATTGCTTCAGGAAGAGGAAAAGTATTTCATCAATCGTTGGCACAGGATGCAGTTTTCACCAAAGGACAATCAATAAATATTCAATTGAATTAATGGCATTATTACAACAAATATTATATAAAGTAAAAATTTTATCCATAGTTGGCGCACCGGTAACTGAGGTTATTGATTTACAGATTGATTCCCGCAAAGTAAAAGCCGGCACATGTTTCATTGCAATTAAAGGATCTGTTTCTGATGGGCATCAGTTTATAAATACTGCAATCTCCAATGGAGCCTCTGCAATTGTATGCGAAATTCTACCAGAAAGCTTGGATGAAAAAGTGCAGTACACCGTAGTTGAAAACAGTAGTATAGCAGCCGGTATTATGGCACACAATTTTTATGGAAATTCATCTGAAAAACTTTTGCTTGCAGGTGTTACCGGCACCAATGGTAAAACGACTATTGCTACTTTATTATTTAAATTATTTTCTGGACTGGGTTATAAATGCGGCCTTATAAGTACCGTACAAAATCAAATTGATGATAAGGTTTTGCCGTCAACACATACAACTCCCGATGCGGTAAGTTTAAATAAACTGATTGCCGATATGCGTCATGAAGGCTGCACGCATGTGTTTATGGAAGTGAGTTCTCATGCCATACATCAGCACCGGGTTGCAGGTTTACAATTTGCGGGTGGAATTTTCAGCAATATAACACACGACCACCTTGACTATCACAAAACATTTGATGAGTATATAAAAGTTAAGAAACAGTTTTTTGATTCTCTTCCCGTATCGTCGTTTGCGCTTAGCAATGCAGATGATAAACGAGGCAGTATAATGTTGCAAAATACCCGCGCAAAAAAATATTTGTATAGCCTGAAAACTATGGCAGATTTTAAAGGAAAAATTATTGAGAATTCGCTGCTCGGCCTTTTATTATTGATCGATGATATCGAAGTTCATTTCAGGTTGATAGGCGCTTTTAACGCTTATAATTTATTGGCTGTGTATGGAGCGGCAATCTGTCTCGGAGAAAATAAACAAACGGTTTTGCAAATACTCAGCAGTTTAACCGGAGCCGAGGGAAGATTTGATTTTATACAATCGCCAAATAAAAAGATTGTGGGAATTGTTGATTATGCACATACTCCGGATGCTTTGCTTAATGTGCTTGCTACAATAAAAAATCTGAAGCAAGGTGAAGAAAAAATAATTACCGTGGTGGGTTGTGGTGGTGATCGTGATAAAACCAAACGACCTGTAATGGCTGAAGTTGCCTGTGAATACAGTGATAAAATAATCTTTACATCAGATAATCCGCGTAGTGAAAATGCTGAGAGGATCATAAAAGATATGGAAGAAGGCGTACCTGTGATTGCCCGCAAAAAATATATTTCTATTGTTGATAGAAAGGAAGCGATTAAGACAGCTGTTAATCTTGCGCAGAGAGAAGATATTGTTTTAGTAGCAGGCAAAGGACATGAAAAATACCAGGAA
Organism: Ginsengibacter sp.; assembly: GCA_039934215.1. Taxonomy (GTDB): domain Bacteria; phylum Bacteroidota; class Bacteroidia; order Chitinophagales; family Chitinophagaceae; genus Ginsengibacter. Next base: position 9,065 of record JBDTMP010000047.1, on the reverse strand, counting down.
ATAAATGGAGTGAAATATGATTTTGATGATAAGCAGGTATTACAGGAAATGCTTGAATTGATGGAAAAATAAAACATGAAAAAAAATTAGAACAAGATTATAATGCTCTATCACCTTTTTGAATGGTTTACTAAAAACGGGATAAAGTTCCCGGGGAGCGGGCTTTTCCATTTCATCACCTTCAGGGTATTGGCGGCGGTATTATTATCTCTTGTAATTACAACAGTATATGGTAAACGGCTTATTAATATTCTAAAGAAGAAACAAATCGGGGAGTCCGTGCGTGAACTTGGTTTGGCTGGCGAAAAGATGAAAGCAGGAACACCTACTATGGGTGGAATTATAATATTGCTGGGCATTTTGGTTCCTACATTATTACTCTCAAACCTTGATAAAGTGTATGTGAGGCTAATGATCTTATGTACCATATGGTTGGGGATAATAGGATTTGTTGATGATTATTTAAAAATAAAAGCAAAGCGAATTGCAAAGGCAAAAGGGATTGATTTTAAAAAAACAAATGCTGATGGACTGGCAGGCAAGTTCAAGATTTTTGGACAAGTAATGTTAGGTATTATCATAGGTTCCACATTATACTTCAATCAAAGTGTAGTAGTAAAAAGAGAAATTATTAGTGATAATGGCAAGCCGGGCACATTGCAGCGTGGTGAACATAAAGTAGCGGAAGATACCATCATCACCGATGGGAAAATACATCGGTTTGTAACAGTTAAAACGCCTATCACAACTATACCTTTTGTAAAAACGCACGAGTTTAATTATGCTAAACTGTTGCCGCGGAGCTGGGAAAAATATACTGTGGTTCTTTATACTCTTATCGTAATTCTTATTGTAACTGCGGTATCAAACGGGTCAAATATAACAGACGGCCTTGACGGTTTGGCGACTGGTGTAAGTGCAATAGTGGGGATATGCCTGGGAATATTTGTGTTCGTGAGCGGCGATGTACGTATTGCTGATTATCTCAACATTATGTACATACCTAACCTTACCGAATTATCAATATTTATCGCGGCATTCGTTGGCGCATGCGTAGGGTTTTTGTGGTACAATGCTTATCCGGCACAGGTTTTCATGGGCGATACAGGTAGCCTTGCGCTTGGTGGTATTATAGCATCGCTTGCGATCATCGTGAGAAAGGAGTGGTTAATTCCTATTTTTTGCTTCGTGTTTTTAATTGAAAATTTAAGCGTAGTGATACAGGTTGCTTATTTCAAATACACAAAAAGAAAATATGGAGAAGGCAGAAGGGTTTTTTTAATGAGCCCGCTGCATCATCATTATCAGAAATTAGGATATCATGAAAGTAAAATAGCGGTTCGCTTCTGGGTGGTAACTATTTTATCGGTGGTGTTTGCAGTGGTAACGTTGAAATTAAGATAAGATTATAAGAAGATATGTTTCAAGAATTTGTTCCTGTGAAAATCTTTTTTTGTTCGTAGAGTTCCAATGGAGAAATAAATGATTGATGCCAATTCCTGTGAAGAGTTTTCTGACCCATTAAGTTCATACCGTTGAAAAACCAATTTTTTTGGCCTTAAGCCAATGAAAGACGGAATGAAAAAAAGAATAGTAATACTTGGCGCCGGTGAAAGCGGAGTGGGAGCGGCATTGCTTGCACAACAGAAAAAGTATGAAGTCTTTGTTAGTGATAGTTCTTTGATCAAAGATATTTTTAAAACTGAACTGATCTTAAACAAGATTGAGTTTGAAGAAAATATCCATAATAATGAAAAAATTTTTCAAGCTGACCTTGTTGTGAAAAGCCCGGGAATTCCTGATAAAAATGAAACGGTTAAGGAGTTGCGAAAAAGAGGAATTGAAATAATAAGCGAGATAGAATTTGCATACAGGCATAAAGGTGAGAGTAAAATTATTGCAGTAACCGGCAGCAATGGAAAGACAACAACTACAGCAATGATTTATCATATCTGTAAAGAGGCGGGACTCGATTGTGCGATGGTTGGCAACATTGGTTTTTCATTTGCAAGGCAGGTAGCAGCAGATCCGAAGAAGTTGTATGTGGCTGAGATTAGTTCTTTCCAGTTGGACGATATAAAATTATTCAGGCCCGATATTGCTGTATTGACAAATATAACAGAAGATCATTTAGACAGGTATAATTACAATTTTGAGAATTACATAAAAAGCAAATTCAATATCATAAAAAACCAGGCAGAAGGCGATGTTTTTATTTATAACGCCGATGATGAAGTAACAGAAAAATATCTGAACAATTTTTTAAACTCGACCAACCCATTACCATTCAGCATGAGCAAACAATTACCAGAGGGCGCATACATTTCCAATGCAGAAATGCATATAAAATGGAAGAAAGAAGAAATGAATATGAGCATAGACGATTTCGCGGTTAAAGGGAAGCACAATCAATATAATACCATGGCAGCAAGCCTTTCCGCGGTTGTAATGGATATAAGGAAAGAAAAAATAAGAGAGGCTGTGCAGACTTTTGAGAGCCTTGAGCATCGAATGGAACCTGTCGCAATTATTAAGGGCGTTGAATTTATTAATGATAGTAAAGCAACAAACACTAACAGCACTTGGTTCGCGCTTGAAAGTATGACAAAGCCTACAATACTCATCCTGGGTGGGGTAGACAAAGGCAACGATTATTCTTTCATGAAAGAAATTGTAAAAGAAAAAGTAAAAGCGATTGTGTGTATGGGAATAGACAACCGGAAAATACACGAGGCTTTTGGTAATGAGGTTGAGCTTATAATAAACACTGATAATGCAAAAGACGCAGTTCAGTCAGCTTTTCACTTCGCTGATAAAGGCGATGTTGTTTTATTGTCTCCTGCATGTGCAAGTTTCGATCTTTTTAAAAATTATGAAGACAGAGGCAGGCAATTTAAAGAAGCGGTAAAAGATTTATAAGAATCAGTAATCAGTAATCAAGTATCGAGTATCAGGTATCAGGAATCAAGTATTAAGTAGGCCATGAATGAAACAAAAAACATATTAGCCGGTAAATTATCTTCCGCTCATTCCGTTACTGACAATCTTTTAGAACGTACTAAAGGTGATAAAGTGATATGGGCAATTGTTATACTTCTTACGATGGTAAGTATTCTTGTTGTATACAGCAGTATTGGTTCGCTTGCTTATAGAATGAATAAAAGCACCGAGAGTTACCTGTTCAAGCAGATAGCATTTATTGCTTTGGGGGTAGTAATTATTTATTTTGCGCATAGGGTTAATTATACAATTTATTCAAGAGTCGCCACCATTTTATTTTTGATATCTATACCGCTTTTAATTTATACACTCAAGTTTGGAAGTAATATTAATGAAGCTAACAGGTGGATAAAACTGCCTGTCATTAATCTTACATTTCAAACTTCTGACCTTGCAAAGCTTGCGCTATTCATGTATATGAGCAGGCAGTTGAGTAAAAAACAGGACGTAATAAAAGATTTTAAAAAAGGTTTTCTGCCCCTCATCATTCCCGTTATACTTATATGCCTGTTGATTGCTCCGGCAAATTTATCAACCGCATTATTAATAGGTGGTATTGCACTCATGATGATGTTCATAGGCAGAGTGAGGACTCGGCATATCATGATTATTGTGGGGGCAGCATTAGTGCCTCTTTTAATAATTATTCTTGTGGCAACGCACTATTATAATAAGGAGCAGCATATAACAAAGGAGTTGCCAGGCTTATTTACTTTAGGCAGGATGCCAACATGGATAAAGCGGGTTCAGAATTTTGTTTACGCAGGAAAAGAAAATGAAACCTACCAGATTCAGCAATCAAAAATTGCAATTGCAAAAGGTGGATGGCTTGGAAAAGGCCCGGGCAAAAGTGAGCAACGAAATTTTTTGCCGCATCCCTACAGTGATTTTATTTATGCTATAATAATTGAGGAATATGGCCTTATTGGCGGCGTGGTAATCGTTTTGATTTACCTCCTTTTTTTATTTCGAAGTATACGCATCTTTCAACGATGCCCATTCGCATTTGGGGCTTTTCTTGCGATAGCGTTGAGTTTTACATTAGTAATACAGGCTATGGTAAACATGGCTGTAACTGTCGATATTTTCCCTACTACGGGAGTTACATTACCGTTAGTAAGCATGGGTGGCAGCAGCCTTTGGTTTACCTGTTTTGCCATCGGTATTATTTTGAGTGTGGCAAGAAATGTTGAGCAAATGGAAGGGAAAGAATCTGAACTGGTAACCGGGCAAATAGAATCTGAATAATATTATAATGATTGAAGCATTACAGAATGACTGATAAAAATGTTATTGACAAAGTGGAGAATGTAGTTCCTGTTTCAAAAGGAGGTACGAGAATAATAATTGCAGGCGGCGGTACCGGTGGCCATATTTTTCCTGCATTGGCGATTGCAAATGCATTAAAGAAAATGGAGCCGGCTATTGAGATTTTATTTGTTGGGGCAAAAGGAAAAATGGAGATGGATAAAATTCCTGAAGCAGGTTTTAAAATTGTCGGCCTTACAATCGCTGGCTACAACAGAAGTTCTTTGATAAAAAATATTGCTTTACCGTTTAAATTGGTTAGGAGTTTTTTTGAAGTAACAGCCGTCCTGAAAAGCTTTAAACCTGCCGCGGTTATTGGTGTTGGAGGCTATTCAAGTTTTCCTGTATTGAGAATAGCGCAAACACGCGGGATACCAACATTCATTCATGAGAGCAATTCTTTACCTGGAAAAAGTAATATCATGCTCGGGAAAAGAGCGAAGGCAATTTTCGTAGCAACAGAAAAAATGGAAAAATATTTTCCCGCAAATAAAATTTCAATAACAGGAAATCCTGTGCGGAATATTTTTTCTAAAAAAATTCCACAGGAAGAGGCCTTACAATTTTTTGGTTTAAAACCCGGCATGAAAACAATTTTTGTAATGGGAGGAAGCCTTGGAGCAAAAAGTATCAATGAAACTATTGAAGCAAATGTTGATGCTTTTAAAAAAAATAATCTGCAGCTCATTTGGCAAACCGGGAAACCATTTGCAGAGCGTGCCGCAAAAGCGGAGGAAGACAGAAACAACATTTGGACCAATGCATTTATTTCTAAAATGGAATATGCTTATAACGCGGCGGATATAGTAGTGGCAAGATCCGGGGCAATGACGATAGCTGAACTGTGCGTAGTAGGCAGGCCTGCAATTTTTGTTCCTTATCCGTTTGCGGCGGAAGATCACCAGGCCGCAAATGCAATGGCACTTGTAGAAAAGCAGGCGGCAATAATGGTTCGTGACGCGGAAGTAAAAGTAAAATTGATGAGTTCAGTTCTTGACCTTGCACGGGATGAAGAAAAGATGAAAATGCTGGAATTAAATATTGCGAAAATGGGGAACAACAATGCAGATGAAATAATTGCAAAGGAAATTTTAAAGAATATTAAACACTAAAAAATCTAAAATAGAAACTAAAACCTTTCCCTTTACAGGAAGAATTTAATGAAAGATTATACAAACATATCACGTGTTTATTTTATAGGAATCGGGGGAATAGGCATGAGTGCTCTTGCAAAATATTATTTAAGCAGGAATGCGACTGTAAGCGGCTATGATAAAACAGTAACATCGCTCACGAGAGAAATGGAAAAAGAAGGCATCAATATACACTATGAAGATAATATTGATATGCTGGATAGAAACGCTCAATTGGTTGTTTATACTCCCGCCCTTCCTAAAGATCATAAAGAATATAATTATTACCTGGCTAATAATTATGAAATGGTGAAGCGTAGTAAAATCCTGGGAGAAATAACTAAATCATCATTCAATATTTGCATTGCGGGTACCCATGGTAAAACCACGATCAGTACAATGGTGGCTCATATATTGCGCCATACTGGTTTTGGATGCAATGCTTTCCTGGGAGGTATTTCAGTGAATTATAATACCAATTTCTGGAGCAGTGATAACAATGTTTCTGTTGCAGAAGCCGATGAATACGACAGGAGCTTTTTGCAGTTGTCTCCTGATGTAGCGGTGATTTCTTCTATGGATGCAGACCATCTTGATATTTATGGGACTAAAGAAAATATGGAACAGGCTTTCGTTGATTTTTCTAATAAGGTAAAACCTGGTGGACTTTTAATAACCAAATACGGACTTGGCGCGAATAATTTTACAGCGGCTAATCATTTACGTTATAGCCTTCAAAACGATGCGGCAGATGTGTACGCATCTGGTGTAACAATGCATAACGGTGGCTATGATTTTGATGTAATGACCAGGGATTGGATGATAGATAATGTAAAGCTCAATATGGGAGGAATGCATAATGTAGAAAATGCAGTGGCTGCGATTATGATCGCCCATCACCTAAAAATTGATCCGGTGAAAATTAAAGAATCCGTTGCGGATTTTAAAGGTGTGAAAAGAAGATTTGAATACATTATTGCTCCTCAGCATCCAAAACAAAGCGATGACGATAAAGGGTTTTATCTAAATAATAACAATCAACAACCTGTAATTTTCATTGATGATTATGCGCACCATCCGCAGGAATTAGAGGCGCTTATAAAAAGTTGCAAAAGTTTATTTAGTAGTAGAAAATGCACGATAATATTTCAGCCACATCTTTTTTCACGCACAAGAGATCTTGCAAATGAATTCGCAAAAATTCTTGATTTGGCAGATGAAATATTGCTGCTGCCTGTATATCCTGCAAGAGAATTGCCAATAGAAGGTGTAACGAGCCAATTGATTTTGGATAAAATGAAAAATGAAAATGCCAGTGTGGTATCCGTTGAAGGATTATTAAAATATCTCGCGACCGGATATTTATTATCAGTACAAAAAAGTTTAAATGGGCAGGTATTGATCACTGCGGGCGCGGGAGATATTGACCGGCTTATTGAACCAATAAAAAATATTTTGACCGAAGGTCAATAAATAATATGGCGGTAAACAGTAAATACAAGATTACAAAAATTCTTACAGTCCTGGTGTGGATACTCCTTGGCTCAGGAACCATAGTATTGCTTGTCGCTGCCGTCACTAAAAGAAATAATGAACATTGCCTCAAAACAAATATTGATATTACCGGTGTTCAAAATAATTTTTTCATAAATAAGAATGACGTACTTAAAATAATGCAAAAAACAAATGGTGACATATTAGAAAGTACGCCCATTCACAAAATTGATCTTGCCGCAATGGAAAAAGCATTGCAAAAAGATCAATGGGTGAGAAAAGCAGAATTGTTTTTTGATAATAATAATGTGCTGCAGGCAAGAATATCCGAAAGGGAACCGGTCGCAAGAATATTCACTTCATCAGGCTCATCTTTTTATATCGACAGTTCTCTAAAAAAACTTCCGTTAAGTGATAGTTTTTCTGCAAGGCTTCCGGTATTTACAAATTTTCCTACCGACGTGATGGTGTTGACAAGAAAAGACAGCAACCTTTTGAGGCAAATAAAAATACTTGGTGAATTTATTGGAGAAAATCCTTTTTGGATGGCACAAATTGAACAGGTGGATATTAATGAAGCCGGCAGTTTTGATTTGATACCAAAAATTGGAAACCAGGTTATTTATTTCGGCAGTGCGGAAGATTATAAAGAAAAGTTTGCGAAGCTGCTGACTTTTTACAAGCAGATAGAAGCAATAGCAGGGTGGAACAAATATTCGGCAATTGATTTAAAATATAAAGGCCAGGTAATTGGAGTAAAACGTGGGGCGGAGGAAATAAAAATGGATTCTCTCCGGGCAGTCCAGATTATGAAATCTATTATAGCCAATGCGCAAAAGAATGTAAACGACTCAACAAATATCCAGCTAACTCAGCCCTTAGATGATAATAGCAGTGTCAATGAACCGCCGGTAATTGAAGATGTTTCCACTCAAGATGTAAATATTCCGAAAGAAATTGAGAAAAAAATAGATGGATCAACAAGTACAGAAAGCAAAAAGTCCGAAGCAGAAAAAAATGAAACAAATCTTAAGGTTGTTTCGGCATCCAAACCATCATCCTTTAAAAAACCACATCCTGCCCCTTTGAAGAAAAAAATTATTAAACCAGCCACCTCAAAAACACAGGAAAAATTAAAACCGAAAGCAGTAATGCCTTCAAAAAGTGATTATTAAAAATTAAAACAACCGGTATCAAAAAAAAATAAAAAAATACCAAAGCCTCTAATAGACATTGCCAAACTTAAAAGCAGTGGTAAAAATAAGAGGTATTTAAAACAACAATTATGAACAGCGAACAACCCATTATCGTAGGCCTCGACATTGGCACAACAAAAATTGCCGCAATCGCAGGTAGAAAAAATGAATTCGGCAAGCTTGAAATACTTGGCTTTGGCCGGGCTAACAGCAATGGTGTGCAACACGGTATGGTGTTGAACATTGACCAAACCATAAAGGCAATACAAACTGCTTTGGAAAATTGCTACGCCAGCAATCCCAATCTTCCCATTACGGAAGTATATGTTGGTATTGCAGGTCATCACATAAAAAGTCTGCAAACACGCGGAGATATTGTAAGACAAAATACTGATGAAGAAATAAAGCAAAATGAAATAGATCAACTTATAAATGATCAGTATAAAACCTACATACCTGCCGGCGACCAGATAATTGATGTAATACCACAGGAATTTACAGTAGATAATTTTCAAAATATTCCTGACCCCATCGGGTATAGCGGGGTAAAAGTGGGCGCTAATTTTCATATAATTACCGGCGATAAAAATGCCATACGAAATATAAACAGGAGTGTTGAGAAGGCAGGCCTTATAACCAAAGACCTGGTGTTGCAGCCACTTGCATCAGCCGCCGCTGTAATGTGTGATCACGATCTTGAAGCAGGCGTTGCCATTGTAGATATTGGAGGCGGCACTACAGATCTTGCTGTTTTTTATGAAGGCATTTTAAAACATACCGCGGTTATTCCTTTCGGTGGTGAAAATATTACCAACGATATAAAAACAGGACTTGGTGTTTTAAAGACCCAGGCTGAGCAAATGAAAGTGCAGTTTGGAAGCGCACTTTCTGATGAAGCAAAATCAAATGCTTTCATCACTATTCCCGGTTTACG